>CAKSOR010000429.1 GCA_934477985.1 uncultured Eubacteriales bacterium | reverse complement strand
TAATGAATAATACCTTGAGACCGAGGGCGGGTCAGAAGTCCTCGATACTGATTCTCTTTACGTCCCGCCCTATCTCGGTCTCAAGGAAAATAGAGGCGACAGTCTCAAACCCGCACGGCTCATCGCTCACATAGAACTCCGTCGTTCCGCCGCCGGGCTTCGCGTCCTTGCGCACCTTCGCCATGACCTTCGCCGCCTCGAGCGACGAGCTCACGATATTCACTCCGGGCAGAACCCGCGCTATCGTCTTCGCGATCACGGGATAGTGCGTGCAGCCGAGAATCAGCGTATCGCATCCGTCCGCCTTTATGTCGGCAAGATACCGCTCGGCGACCAGTCTCGGGACTTCGTCGTTCTCGTCAATGAACCCGCTCTCGACCAGCGGCACAAACAGCGGACAAGCCCTCGACGTGACCGAAAGCCCGGGGTCGAGCGCCTTCAGCTTCCTTTCGAAAGCGCCGCTCTTTATCGTCGCCGCGGTCGCGATGACTCCGATTTTCCTGTTCCCCGTGAGCCTCACAGCCGCCTCGCACGCGCCGTCAACCACGCCTATCATCGGTATCGACCAGTTCTTCCGCAGGACCTCTATAGCCGTCGAAGTCACCGTACCGCAGGCGATCAGCACCGCGTCGACCTTCTTCGTCATCAGGAATCTCATGTCCTGCATGGCGTACTTCGTGATGACCTCCTTCGAGCGGCTTCCGTATGGCACTCTGCCGGTGTCGCCGAAATAGACGATGTCCTCGTCCGGAAGCAGTCTGCGAACCTCTTTATAAGCGGTCAGTCCGCCGAGTCCGCTGTCAAATATCCCGATCAAGCGAGTTCATCCTTTCCGAGCGCGATGCCCACGAGCCGGTCGATTATCTCGGGGTAGGTCATTCCGTCGTGCATGAAGAGCTTCGGGTACATGCTGATCTCGGTGAAGCCGGGCATCGTGTTGATCTCGTTGAAGATGATCTCCTCATCTTTACCGTTCTTCCTGACGAAGAAATCGACTCTCGAGAGTCCGGAGACGCCGAGCAGCGAGCAGATGCGCATCGCCGCCATCCTGATGTGCTCCTGGGTCTCAGCTCCGATATGCGCGGGGATATTGTAGGACGCGGTCGAGTCGGCGCTGTACTTGGTATCGTAGTCGTAGAAGGCGCTTCCCGGGACGATCTCGCCGACGGTGGAGGCTATGTAGCGCTTTTTGCCCATTATGGCGACCTCGCACTCCTTACCCTTGATGAACTCCTCGACGATCAGCTTGCTGTCGAACTTAGCGGCTTCCTTCAGCGCGGGGAGCAGTTCGGTGCGCAGGGCGACCTTGGACGCTCCGACCGAAGACCCGGCGTTGGCGGGCTTTACAAAGAGAGGGTAGCCTGACATCTGCTCGATACGCGCGCGTATCTGATCAAAGCTGCTGTCGAGCATAGAGGCGTTGACAGCGATCGACCGCGCCATCGGAATTCCGGCGTTCCTCAGAATCAGCTTGGTGAAGCCTTTGTCCATGCCTATAGCCGAGGTCGCGCACCCGCAGCCGACAAACGGAATTCCCGACATCGCGAGCAGTCCCTGCAACGTTCCATCCTCGCTGAAAGCGCCGTGCATCACCGGGAAAACGACGTCGACCGGGAGCTTTTCATAGCCGCCGTCCGGCTTGAAGACGATAAGCGCGCGCTCGTTCATCGAGATCATCGCGGGCTCAAGGTCGGCGTCGACCCACGAGCCGTTCTTTATTGACTCAGTGTCGCCGGCGTAGCGGTACCATTTGCCGTCCTTTGTGATGCCGACCGTGATGAGGTCGTACTTTTCGGGGTCGGCGTTTTTGATGATCGAAGAGGCGGAGACGAGCGAAACCTCGTACTCGCTGGATTTTCCTCCGAAGAGGATGAGAAGCTTGGTTTTTTCCATGATAAAATCTCCTGTGTTTATTTAGTGATTACAGCGACCCGGTCGTTATTGCCGAAGTCGCGTTTTATTTGGGTGTGAAGTGAGTATTCCGACGCCAGAGCGGTTATCCGCGCCGCCTGATCGTAGCCTGTCTCGAAAACAAGCGCGGCGTCAGGCTTCATATATGTAGTGAACGCCATGAAGCGCCGGTAGAAATCCATGCCGTCAGAACCGCCGTCGAGCGCCGTCCGGGGCTCTCTCTGCACGTCAGCCGGGAGGGAAGCGATCAGATCCGAGTTTATGTAAGGGGGATTCGCGGTGATGACATCAGCCGCGGCGAAGAGGGACGACAAATCCTCGGTCAGGACGTTGAGCTGAGTGAGTTTCAGCCGCCCGAGAACCTTGTGGAGCTCGGCGTTTTTGCGTGCCACCCCGAGCGCGGGGGCTGAGACATCGACGGCTTCGGCTTTGATGAGCCTGCGTTTGAGGATTGAGATCGCTATGCACCCGCTGCCCGTGCAGAGGTCGACGAGAAATTGCCCGGGGGAGAGCAGTGAAAGCGCCGCCTCAACGACATGCTCGGTGTCAGGCTGGGGGATAAGCACATCGGGCGAGACGAAATAGCGGTCGCCGTAGAAATAAGCCTTGCCGGTTATATATTGAAGCGGAGTGCCGGAGGAGACGAGCCGCGCGGCGTCGGCGACCTTGCCGGGGAGTTCCCAGTCGCGGTTGAGCATAAGCCATTCACGGGATTTGCCTGTGAGGGAACAGATAAGCTCGGCGGCGTCGGAGCTGCCGATAAGGCGTGAGACAGAATAGTAGTTCATAGTGAGATTCCTTTCTTATATATTATAGCAGAAAACCGCGGAGAAATAAACACTTTTCGTGAGAATTTTTTGAATATGTGCAGTATAGCCATAAACCGGACACAAATCGCGGACTTGTTAAACATCTGTGACAAAGTCGATTTTTTTCGACAAAAGGGCTTGACAAATCGCGCGGGATGTGATATAATATTAAAGCTGTGAGCGAGAGACACGCAAGAGGCTGAAGTGAAAACGAGTTCCGAAAGAACTTCGAAAAAAACCTCAAAAAACTTTTGCAAAACCTCTTGACAAACTCAAGAAAATATGATATAATA
>CAKSOR010000428.1 GCA_934477985.1 uncultured Eubacteriales bacterium | reverse complement strand
GCGTAATCCAGCTCTGGAGTCAGGCGCTCCTTTATCGGCTTGCAGCCGCCGCGGGTCAGCATGTAATTTCTGTAGAGCTTGCAGATCTTCACGTAATCGGCGTCCGAGTCAATCAGGTGATACTCGGCGCGTATCTGCTCGTAAGGCTCTTTTCCGCCGACCGGGAAGCGCGGGAAGGCGTAGTAATCCTCGCCCTTCTTGCCGAGGATCGCGTGGAACTCGTAGGTGAAGCCGGTCGGTATCATGCACCAGCCGAAGCCGCTATGCGTGTAGCCGATGAAGTTCATCTGAAGGTTGAAGGCGTTGATCTCGGCGTCGTCGCGCTCCTCGTAGCAGACGATGTGGTCGTCGGAAGAGCCGGCACCGCGTGCAATCGCGAAATATCCGTCGTCGCCGACCTTCGCCATGCCGAAGTCGTAGCCGATGTCGATAAAGTCGATGTTTTCCCAGTCGAATATCTCCGGGATGACCGTGATTACGCCGTCCTTTTCGGTGGCTCTGACGGGGATGTCGATGAATTCGCCGGTTAAAAGCTTTGCTCTGGATCTCATAATAATTCCTTTCGTCAGCGGTCTATATGGACGATAGCGTCTCCTATCTGCCATAAAAGATGAATGGCTGTGTCGGTGACGGTCTCGTCAAGACCGTTTCTGTTCATTCTTGAGACTGTATAATGCGCTTCAAATGTAAAGCTGTGCTTGTAATCAATCTCGTCGAGAGCGCGCATGACGCCTTTCCAGTCGATGTCGCCCATGAAAGGCGGGATGTGGTCATCCTCGAGCGAGATGTTGTCGTGAATGTGAGTCGCGCGCAGGCGGTGACCTATGCGCTTCAGGTTCTCACCGACGTCGATCGTGTCGGTCGGCGTGCCGATGAGGTTGTACTTTTTGATGTGGCAGTGCCCGACGTCGCAGCAGATTCCGACGAGCGGGTCGTTCAGCTCGTCGGAGAGCGCGATGACATAGTCGACCGGATTCAGCCTGACGCCGCCGACCTCGCCGCCCTGGAAGAGGTTTTCGATGGCGATGCCGACGCCGTATTTGTGCGCGTCCTCGAGCATCCAGGAGAAGAACAGCTTGTCGAACTCGAATTTCGTGAGATCCGAGCCGAAGTTTTTCGGATTTCCGATATGGTGGAAGACCATCCACGGAATGCCGAGATCCTTGCAGCCGATGAAGGAGCGGCGGCAGTACTCGCGAAGCAGCGGCATGTCATTCGAGCAGTTGAAGACCGGGCAGGGCGCGTGAGCCTGATTGAAGGTCGCGCCGCGCTTGTCAGCCGTCTCTCTCGCGACTCCTATCCACGACCTCCATTTGTCGGTCGTGAAGGGCGAGGCGGGCGAGTAATAGTGGTCGAGAAAATTGAAGTCGAGGTATCTGAAGCCCGCGTCGATGATGCGCTTTATCTGGTGGTCGAGCGGGACTATGTAATCGGGGTCGCGGGTCAGGTGGATTGAGGTGGAAACGGGATATTCTCTCATGGCTTTTCTCCTTATTTCAGCTTTCTGAAGGCTTCGACGGTCGAGCTTATGTCGTCGGCGAGCGAGTTCTTGACCGAGGCGTAGGCGGAGGCGAGATTGTTCTCACCGCTGTCGAACATGTCCTTGAAGATACCGTCGCGGAGCTTTGGATTCCAGAAGGTGTCGCCGAGGTCATAGACGCGGCTTGAGTAGATGATGTCGAGCATCTCGGACGACTCATCGTCGCGCGTGA
Source organism: uncultured Eubacteriales bacterium (assembly GCA_934477985.1). Taxonomy (GTDB): domain Bacteria; phylum Bacillota; class Clostridia; order Oscillospirales; family CAG-272; genus Flemingiibacterium. Next base: position 1,305 of record CAKSOR010000428.1, on the reverse strand, counting down.
TCTTGCCCTTCAGCACCTTCTCGTAGTAAGCCGGGATGACGGTCTTCATCGACTCGGACGAGAGCGCCTCGAGCACGACGCCGGTCATCTCGAGCTTCTTGTTCGTCACCGGAATCATCGCGAAATCGCCGCCCTCGACGCGCGAGTAATAGCTCTCCTGCGCCTCGTCCCACTTGGGGTAGGGAAGAATTCCGAAATCCACGTCGGTGTCGCGGAGCTTTGTGATGTGGTAGAAGGTCGAGTCGAGGAACAACCCCTTGCCGTTCGTGAACATGTCTCTGTTGATCGTCTCGAAGTTGCCGATTGTGAGATCCTCATACCAGACGCCCGACTTGCGCACCACGCTGAACACCTTGTCGATGACGTCCGAGAAACGCGCGTCGGAATCGAGCTTGCAGACCGGGATGTCGTTCGCGTCCTTCGAGATCGATTCGACTCCCGCGCCAATCCAGAAGCCGGGGAGAACCTGCTTCGACTGTGCGAGGTAGCCGTAGCAGTCGTTCTCGTCGAATTTCCCGTCGCCGTTCAGGTCGACCGTGGCGGTCTTCATCATCGCCGACATCGCGTCGAGCGTCCATTTGCCGCTTCTGACGAGCGAGTAGGGCGACTCAAAGCCATTGTCGTTGGCGATCTTCTTCGAGAAGAGCAGCATGTGCGTGTAGTCGTAGGGAATCAGCTCGAAATCTCCGTAGGCGAAGTAGTGCTTTCCGGCGATCGAGATCGAGTCGTTGAGCGTCTTTGACCAATATGGCTTGTCGAGGTCGATCTCCTTTATGCTGTCATACGCGACGAGCATATCGTCCTGAGCGAGTGTCAGAGCGGTGCGGTCGGTCAGCAGGAAGACATCAAACGCGTCGTCGCCCGCGAGAATCGAGCTCACCGCTGCGGCTTTGCGGTCGCCCTCGGTGCTCACCTGGAGGATCTTCAGCTTGAAGCGCTCCTCGACCGCGCGGTTGCGCCTGTAGATTGAGTCGTTGAGCACATCTCCGTTCTCGGACTCAACGTTTATCGTCGAGTTGATGAAGGAGCTGGCGTTCATCGGACGGGTGTCGAAGACAATCTCAGCGCCGCCGAAGTCGTATTCGCCGAGCTCGTCGTATGGATTCGCCGTGACCTTCGGCGTGGTTTCGTGGAGGTCGCCGGAAGTTGTTTCGACTTCACTCTGAGTGCCGCCGCAGGACATAGCGCCGATGAGCGACGCGAGGATGAGAATGAGCGAAATTTTTCGTGAAAGCATTGATTTATCTCCTTTTATGTGTTATAATAGACATGTTCGATAACCCGACCTTAGCGTATCAAATTGGC
>CAKSOR010000427.1 GCA_934477985.1 uncultured Eubacteriales bacterium | reverse complement strand
CGCTTGTAGACCGCGTCGTTCAACGTGTCGCCGGTCTCCTCGTCTGCTTTCAGGTAGTAGAGCCGCTCGGTGCGCACAAGCAGTGTGACATCGGCGCCGTTGTAGTTCACGTCCGGAAGATCGTCAGCCAGCGGATCGGCTGTCGTCTCCTCAACGCTCATAGAGTCGGTCGTGTCGCTGCCGACAGTTTCCTCCTGTCCGCACGCCGCCAAAGTGAGCGCCATCCCCGAAAGCATGGCGGTAAGGATAATAGCCGAGGTAAGTCTCTTCTCCATTTCTTTCTCCTTTTTAATGTTTTCCGAACAGCTTCTTGTCGAGCCCCGACTTGAATCTCGCGTCGGCTTTCTCGTTGTACCGCTTTATCAGCTCAATCTCCTTAGGATCGTATGGTCTCAGACTCGGACGGAAGAGGTCGTGCTGCCACTTCGTCATGTCGTAGTCCTTTCCGCCGCCCTTCTCGATCGTCGCCCAGATGCCCTCCCAGGGCTCGTAGGTCTGGTATTTCCCGGCGACAAAGCCCCAGTTGTAGCTTCCGATCTTCTCAAGATAGAGCAGCGGATAGGTCTCGTAGACCGTGTTATTGAATATCCTGTGCAGCCACTCGGTGTCGAACAGCGGGCGGTCGATGAGCTTCAGCTGCTCGATCAGGTCAATGTTTCCGGAATAACTTCCGTAGTTGTGGAAGCTGATGACATCCGAGAGCTCGAGCGCGCGCTGTTCAGCCTCGCTCTTCGCGTGACCGCCGGTCATTCCGGTCCACACGTCGGCGCAGAGCGGTTGATCGGGCGCGATGGTCCAGGCGATCTCGAAAAACTTCTCCATGTGCGGCACACACTTCGTGCCGCGTCCGTTGCCCGGCTCGTTGAAGATATTCCAGACGACGACACGCGGGTCGTGAGCGTAGGTCGTGATGATCTCGCGGACGAATTCCTGATACCTTTTCGCGATATCCGGGTCGTCCAGAATGTGCCAGCGCTCGTCGTAGCCATCGTAAGCGCGGTGCGGAGACGCCTTGCGCCCGCCGTGATAGCCGAGGTCATAGCTCTGCGGACCCATGACAGCCGGTTTGTAGAGCGACTTCGGGACCGAGCAGTCGTTCGCGAGCACAATCATCGCGGTGATTCCGTGCTCGTACATGCAGGCGAGATAGCGGTCAAGCCGCTTCATGAAGCCGTCGTGCTCCTTGTCCCAGACCTCAAACTCGAGAATCAGTCTGAATGAGTTGAAGCCGATCGACTCGGCGAGTTCGATCTCCCGCTTTGTCGTCTCGAAGCGCTCCTCAAAGCCGAACTCCTGCCATTGGTCAATCCGGTTCGCGCAGTCGCTCGACATGAAGTTGCAGCCGCGTATCCAGGGGCGTTTGTTGTACCAGCTCCACGCCGCCTCTTTTGTCCATTGTCCGTTCATTTTGTTTCCTCCGTTTTTCTGCCGGCGCGTATTTCGGTCGGCGATCTTCCATAGTATTTGCGGAATTCGCGTGTGAAGACGCTCTGCGACGAGAATCCGCTCTCGAGCGCGATGCGCTGCAAGGTATCGTCGGTGTTGATGATGCGGTTCAGAGCGTAAATCAGCCGCACGCGCCGCAGGTACTCGACAAAAGTCATGTTCATGCTCTCGCTGAAGACTTTCCCGAGATAGTTCGGCGAGACGCCGAGCTCATTTGCCGCGCTTTGTACCGTAAGCCTGCCCGAGTAGCCGAGGTTTATCAGCCCGACCGCCGCCGCGGCGATGCGGTTGACCGAGCTCGGGACGGTATTCGGGGTCTTCCGGCAGAGCATGATCGCCAGCCGCTCGCAGACGCCTGAGAACAGGATGTCCGAAAACTCCCCGCGCGAGAGATATTCCCGCCGGGTCTCGTCGAAGAGCGCGCACAGAAAGTCATAGCTCTCCAAGAAGTCGGCTATCAGCGGCGAACTGCCCGCGAGCGCCGGGACGATATTCGAGTCGAGCATCGCGCTTGTGAAGCGCACCGTGCAGACGCGTATCTCCTCGCCAGGCTCGAGCTCGTAGCGGTGGACGTCGGTCGGACGGACAAGAAACATCATCCCGCGCGAGAGCTCAAAGCGCATACCGTTTATGACATTCGCGGCGCTCCCGGAAATCACGAACTCGAGCTCGTAGAAATCATGGTAGTGCAGGCGGCGCTTCCATGCCCCGCCCTTCTTGTCAAAGAAGTCTATCGAGAATTGCTCGTCACCCTGCTCAACGTGCATGATCTCACCGATCAGCTCGACATTGTAACGATCTTCAAGTTTTCTTCGCATCTTCATCACCTGTTTCTATTATACACCATTCGGATGGTCAAGTCAAGCCGAATCTCTTGACAATTTCAACGATTGATTGACAATTGACCCGTCAGATAAACCTCCGCCTTTCCCTTCAGAAGATAAAAAAACTCTTGACAAACGGCGTTTTTTGTTGTATAATAATTATACAATTCGTCTTCCGGAGGTAAACAGCATGACAAGCTTCAGAAAATGGGCACTCAGCTGGATAGTCTTTCTGCAAAGCGAGCCCTGGGTGCTTCGCGGCTTTACATACATTCTCACGGCGATTCTCCTCTTCATATGGCGCGTCAATAACTTCGCGTGCGGAGTTCCAGAGGCTGCCGCCGGGCTCCGCCGGAACGTGATCGCTATGGATCTGCTCTCAAGCGAGCTCTACTCGATGCAGCTCGCCGACACGCCCCGCGTCTCAATATGGGGTGACAGACTTTACCCGCGTTACGAATACGATCAGGAGCTCCCGCTCTCGCCACTCGGCAGAATCTGCGCAAAGAAAATCAAGACACTGATCAACGAAAACAACTGTAGCGAGCTCGGAGGTGAAATTTCCCCGACGTTCGACTGTTTCTATATCGCGGAAGATTATGTCTGCTGCTATGTATACGACTCGGGATACTGCTATCTCTGGTTTCCCGACATTCAGGCAGAGCTCTCCTATCGGCGCGAAATGGAGGACGGCGATCGGATGGTGCTTCTGACCACGTTGTGTCCGCGGGTATTTGTCATGAAAATGAGCAG
>CAKSOR010000426.1 GCA_934477985.1 uncultured Eubacteriales bacterium | reverse complement strand
GGCAGAATGTTCGCGGAGGAGGGAAGTCTGTGCTGCTGACTGATTGCGACCTGCATGTTCACACAAAATTTTCATTTGACGGTGCCGCCGACGGTTCGGGCGAGCCGGAGGCGGTCGCGGACGCGGCGATTGCGGCTGGGTTGCGTGCAATCGCGCTGACTGATCACTGTGACATCGACGATGTGCTCGACGGAATTTACCCGCCGTATCCCGCCGGTGCGATTCATTCGGCGGTTGAACGGTTGAAAGCCGACTTTTCCGGCAGGTTGGAAATCCTGCGTGGAATTGAGCTCGGCGAGCCGCACGCGCGTCCGGATGAGGCAAAAAAACTGCTTTCCGAGCAGAATTTCGACTTTGTCATCGGTTCGCTGCACAATCTGCGCGGGTATCCTGACTTCTATTTTCTGCGATTTGAGCGGATGGAGGAGATGCAGCTTGTGCATATTGCCAGACGCATGATAAATGAGCTAAGGGAAATTGTTGAGTTTGAATATAATTCTCGGCATATTGACTCGCTCGCGCATATTACATACATGTCGCGTTATCTCGACGAATGTGGCGTCGAATTCGATCTCACTCGGTTTGACGCTGAATGGCGCGGGCTGTTCAGGACGATGATCGACTGCGGCGTCGCGCTTGAGATCAACACGTCAGGGCTGCGCAAGGGTGGCAAATTGATGCCGGACGCGCCGCTCATATCCCTGTACGCAGATACCGGTGGAAGGCTCTTCACGCTCGGCTCTGACGCTCACACGGCGCGTGACGTCGGGAAGAACCTCTTGGACGCGGCTAAGCTCATTCCTGACGCGTCGCTCGGCTTGCTGCCGAAAGGGCTGGGCGAACCCAATATTGAATGATCGTGCACCACAAATTTTCTTCATTATTATATACAGTCGTTCGCGACTTTAAACATAATATTTACATTTTATCAAAGGAATTGTCATGTTAGATTCATCTTTCAGCTTGCTTTATCCCGACGGTGAGCATATTGCCGGGGAGAAAGTGAGAATTTCCGACGAGGTCATCACAGAGCTTGGTCTCGATTTCCTCATTGACCTCAAAAATTCAAATCTCGCCGATTATTTCACGACCGACAAGGCGACGATCGAGTACCGGCTCGCGACGATGCAGGATCTGCTCGAGAATCCGTCGCTCGTCGACACGCTGAAATCGACTCTGAAGCTCCTCAACGACATCGTCGAGCTCCGGCGGATCAAATCCGAGACCGAAGTTGCCAAAAATTACCTGTACAGCATCACCGAAATCGAGCTCTACATCGACATCGTCTCGCGGCTCGCGAAGGGCTTCAAGTCGGTCCGCGGCAATGTGAAATCCGAAGCTTTCGTCAAAATGACGAATACCGTCACCGAATTGTCCGAATCAGACTATTACCGCGACCTGAACCAGAAGCTCGGCGAGCTCACCGCGAAGGTTCACGAGGTCAAATCCATCACGATCGGCGTCAATTTAGACAACGAATTCCGCCCGGTCGACGCCGGAGTCGTCTCTTTGAACGCCGAACAGTTCAAATCCGGCAAGGTTATCGACAAAATTCTGAGAATGGACTTCAAAGACGGCGATTACACCTGCATCGCGCCGCTGATTCCGTACACGCGCTCGAACACCGACAACTCGAAAATCGCCTTCACGAACGCGTTCAACAACGCGATGAACGACATTTTTAAAGCTGATATCCGCGCGTGGCGGCAGCTCGTTCAGGCGTACGTTTTGTCGAATACCGACTTTTTGCTCCGGATCATGCCTGAAATCGAGTTCCTGACCAAGGCGCAGCACCTGCTGCTCGCGCTGAAGAGTCGCGGCGAAAACCTCGCAATCCCTGAAATCGCCCCGATGGAGGAGCGCGCGTTCAGGGTAAAGGGAATTTACAACCCCTGCGTCGCTTTGAAGGTCAACTCAAAAATGGTCAAAAATGACATAGATTTCGACGAAAACGCGAAGATTTATGTGCTTACCGGACCAAACCGCGGCGGAAAATCAGTCATTACCTGCGCGGTCGGGCAGACTCAGGCGCTCGCGCAGCTCGGTCTGCCGGTGCCAGCGGACGAGGCGAGAATTTCGCCGGTAACCGCAATTTACACTCATTTTCCGGCCGGCTCGGACGGCGACGAGGCGATTGAAAAGGGAAGACTCGGCGAGGAATGCGCCCGGCTGTCCGAAATTTTCAAGACTCTCGACAAAAATAGCTTGATTTTGCTCGACGAATCCTTCAGCTCGACCGGCTCTTACGAGGCGTCCTACATCGCGTCGGAGGTTCTGACTGGTTTTTCGATGATCGGCTGCCGGTGTCTGTTCTCGACACACCTGCACGAATTGTCGAATCAATTGGACGAAATCAACAAAAAATGCGCTGCGGAGGGCGGTTCTCCCATCGATACGCTGGTCGCCGGCATCCACGGCAGCGAGCGGTCGTTCGAAATCATCCGCGCGAAGCCCGATGGCAAGTCGTATGCCCGCGATATTGCCGAGAAATTCGGTTTGTCGTACGAAAAGATTATGGCTGCCGCCAAGAAAAATTAATCGTCATTTTACACAATGATTATGCATTATGACGGTAAAGCGTTCGCGTATAATTCACATATTCAGAAAGGAAAATTTACAATGTCTGAAAACAAGTTTGAATTTTTACAATTATTGGAAAACGACGCGCGTCTGACCGCTGATCAGCTCGCCGTAATGCTCGGCAAGGAGGTCGGCGACATCAAGCGCCAAATGAAACTTTACGAGGAAAACGGCGTCATCCTCGGCTACAAGACCCTCATCGACTGGGACAAAACCGACCGCGAGTACGTCACCGCGCTCATCGAGCTCAAAGTTGCGCCGCAGCGTGACCGCGGATTCGACAAGGTCGCCGAGAAAATCTTCAATTACCCCGAGGTAAAATCCCTTTACCTCATGAGCGGCAGCTTCGACCTCGCCGTTTTCATCGAGGGGCGCACGATGAAGGAGGTCGCGTATTTCGTCGCGCAGAAGCTGTCGACGCTCGACTCGATCGTTGCCACCGCTACTCAC
>CAKSOR010000425.1 GCA_934477985.1 uncultured Eubacteriales bacterium | reverse complement strand
GCGCCGCGCCCCACCGCAAATTCAAAAACAAGACCCTTTATGGGTCGATAAATAAGGAAAGGTAATTAATTATGAGACACGAATTCTTACTCGATAAGGAATGGCGCTTCTTCCCCGGAGACGGACTCGACGAAGCCCAGAAAACCCACTCCGACTCCTATAACTCCTCCAAAGCGGGTCAGGAACGCGGAATTCCCAACATGAACTTCGACGACAGCTCCTGGCGCGTCGTTGACGTCCCGCACGACTATCTCACAGAAACCGCGTTCAGCCCTGATAACCTTATCTCCCACGGCTACAAGACCCGCCACAACGCCTGGTACCGCAAATCCTTCCGCATTCCCGAGGAGTTCGACGGCAAACACATCTTCCTCTCCTTCGAGGGAACGGCAGTCACCGCCCGCTTCTACCTCAACGGATCGCTCATCGGCCGCTCCTTCAGCGCTTACGCGCCGACCGACATCGACATCACTGACCGCGCGTTCTTCGGCGACCGCGTAAATACTCTCGTCGTCTATATCGACGGTCTCACCACCGAGGGCTGGTGGTATGAGGGCGCCGGCATCTACCGCCACGTGAAGCTCTATGTCAAGGAGCTCCTCCACATCGCTCACGACGGTCTCTTCATAAAGCCGTCGCTCATCGGGAACACCGCCAACGACTGGGACACCGTCTGCGAGGCAACCATCGAAAACACCGGCTACGAGGGACGCGCCTTCAGAATACATACCGATATTCTCGACGGCGACAAGATCATCGCTTCCGGCGACAGCGATGAATCAACCTGCGACGCTGACTCCTCGGTAATCGTCCGCCATACTCTGAAAATCAACGACCCCGCCCGCTGGGACGTAGACGATCCCAAGCTCTACACAGCCCGCGTCACCCTCATCGCCGACGGCGAAGAGCTCGATTCCGACTCGACCAGATTCGGCTTCAGAACCTTCTCGGTCGATGTGAACAAGGGCTTCTTCCTCAACGGCCGCCCGATCAAGCTCATGGGAACCTGCAACCACCAGGATCACGCCGGCGTCGGTGTCGCCGTTCCTGACTCGATTCAGTACTTCCGTATCCGCCGGCTCAAGGAGATGGGCACCAACGCCTACCGCTGCTCGCACAACATGCCGACAAAGGCTGTCCTCGACGCCTGCGATGAACTCGGAATGCTCGTCATGGACGAGAACCGCCGCTTTGAGTCCCGCCCTGAGGTCCTCGCTCACGTCGCCTCGATGGTCAGACGCGATCGCAATCACCCGTCTGTCGTCATGTACTCGCTCTTCAACGAGGAGCCGATGCAGGGAACTAAAGAGGGCGGAAAGATCTTCCGCCGTATGAGAAGCGTTGTCGAGAAGCTCGACGACACCCGTCTGCTCACCGGCGCTATGAACGGCGGTCAGGAAAGCGCTGATGGCGCTTCGCCTTACATGGACGTCACCGGAATCAACTACAACGTCCCCGGCGGAGTCGAGCGCTACCACGAGCTCTACCCGGATCATCCGGTCGTCGGCTCGGAGAACAACAGCGCCATTTCAACCCGCGGATGCTACAAAACCGACAAGGAAAAGCATGTCCTCTCATGCTATGACGAAGAGGTTGTGCCGTGGGGTCAGCTCATCAAAACGACCTGGAAGTTCACCCGCGAACACGACTGGTTCGGCGGAATCTTCATCTGGACAGGCTTCGACTACCGCGGTGAGCCGACTCCCTATGACTACCCGTCGATCGGATCGCAGTTCGGTATCATGGACACCTGCGGCTTCGCCAAGGATTCGTTCTACCAGAACAAAGCCTGCTTCACGACCGTTCCGATGATGCACCTTCTCCCACACTGGAACTGGACCGAGGGTGAGACTGTCCGCGTAATGACCGTCACCAACTGTGAGGAAGCCGAGCTCTTCCTGAACGGTGAGTCTCTCGGACGCCGCAAGAGCGATTGCTGCGACCAGTGCGTCTGGGAGGTCAAGTTCGTTCCCGGCAGAATAAAGGCTGTCGGTTACAACGGCGGCATCGCGGTCGCGACCGCTGAGAACGTCACGACCGGCGCTCCGAAGCGCATCGTGATTGAGCCCGACCGCGAGATGATCAAGAACGATGGCATGGACACCGTCGCTATCAACCTCAGTGTCGTCGACGAGAACGGTGTGACGGTCGAGAACGCTTCGAATCTGCTCCACTTCGAAGTGGTCGGTGGAAATCTGCTCGGAGTCGGAAACGGCGACCCGAACTGCCTCGAGAGTGATCACGAGCCGATGAGAAGTCTCTTCGCGGGACACGCTCAGGCGCTCGTTCAGTCGGTAGTCGGCACTGACCGCATCACGTTCAGAGCGACCGGAAGCGGTCTTGAGGACGCGGAGATCGAGCTGAAGGTGATTGACGTGCCGAGACCTGAGTACATCTACGCGGCGACGAACCGCTCGCTCGGCGGCTTTACGATGACCGCGGAGACCTTCGGGTCCGAGCCTGACGCGCTCATCGAGATCGCGGACAACGATATGAACACGTTCGAGCCGATCGGATTCGACCCGTGGCATGTAAAACCCGGAATCCGTTCAGGCTGGAAGTTGTTCCGCGGATTCTTCAATATTCCGTCGTCAGCCGACCCCGACGCGAAGGGTATCTGCACGCTGACCTTCAAGGCGGTTTTCGCGTCAGAGTTCAAGGTCTGGGTCGACGGAAAGCAGGTCTATTCGGGAACTCCGGAGGCAGGCAAGCCGCTCAATGTCTCGTTCGGCTACGACAAGCCCGGCAAAGTTGAGCTCCGTGCCTCGCTGAAGGCGATTGACGGTGCGGAGTCAGGCTTCAGGCAGGGCGTTTCGATGAAGGTGGAATAATCTCCGGGCTCATGCCGCGCGCGGGCATCTGTGATTGTCTATGGGAAAGCGCGCGTCCTTACAGCTGTCGCGGCTGGATAGCGGCTTACTGAAAACGTTTGGCGGAATATGCGTTAGTTCGGCGGCGCATCGCCGCCGACTCCTGCCTGACGCCGCTTCGCGGCGTCAGGCAGGAGCAATTCCATGTGTTTGCAGCCGGCAGCCCGGCGG
>CAKSOR010000424.1 GCA_934477985.1 uncultured Eubacteriales bacterium | reverse complement strand
CCTCAGAATCTGAAGCTGCTGTCTTATTTTGCAAAAAAAGCAATAGCAAAATGTAAAAAAGTAAGGAAGTCCCGACCTCCTTACTTTTTATGTTTATCTCAGCGTTCTCATCGAATTGAGTATCGCGATAACGCTGACTCCGACGTCGGCGAAGACCGCGAGCCACATGTTTCCGTGCCCCAAGAGTCCGAGCAGCAGGATCGCCGCCTTCACGCCGAGCGCGATCACCACGTTCTCCCTCGAAATCGCCACCGTCCGCCTTGACAGCTTCACCGCCTCGGCGATCTTCTCCGGGTCGTCGTCCATCAGCACGACGTCCGCCGCCTCGATCGCCGCGTCCGAACCGATTCCGCCCATCGCGATTCCGATGTCGGCTCTCGACAGCACCGGCGCGTCGTTAAGTCCGTCGCCGACGAACGCCAGCGTCGTCTTCTCGGGCTTCTCGCAAAGCAGCTTCTCGACCTTTTCGACCTTGCCATCGGGCAGCAGCTCCGCGAAGTACTCGTCGAGCCCCAGCTTGCCCGCGACCGCGTCAGCCACCGCCTTCGAGTCGCCGGTCAGCATCACGCTCTTCTTCACGCCGAGCGCGCGCAGCTCATCTATCGCCGCCTTCGACGTCTCCTTGATCTCGTCCGAAATCACGATGTAGCCGAGATATTTGCTCTCGGTCGGGTTAGCGCCCTGCTGCCCCTTCGTCGACGCGACGTGCACCACGGTGCCGATCGTGTGCGGCGTCTCGCACTCGATGCCAAGCGTCTTCATCAGTCTTCTCGAGCCGACTCCGACCGTCTCTCCGCCGATGAAGCAGGTGACGCCGTTGCCCGCGACCTCAGTGACCGCCCTGACTCCGGTGTCGCTCGGATTCAGTCCGCGCTCATGGCACGCCTCGATTATCGACCGCGCTATCGGGTGCGAGCTCGACATCTCAGCCATCGCCGCGGTTGTCAGCAGCTGATCCTCGCTGATGCCGTCCTTCGGGTTGACCTCGGTGACTCTGAAGCTGCCCTTCGTGAGCGTTCCGGTTTTGTCGAACACGACGATTCCGAGCCCGGCGAGCGCCTCAAGATAGTTTCCGCCTTTAACTAATATACCCTTTTTCGAAGCCCCGCCGATTCCGCCGAAGAAGGCGAGCGGGACGCTGATAACAAGCGCGCAGGGGCACGAGATGACGAGGAAGGTCAGTCCCTGCGTGATCCACTCCCTGAAGCTCCCGAGCCCGAGCAGCGGCGGGAGCACAGCCACCACGACCGCCGCCGCGACGACCGCCGGCGTGTAGACACGCGCGAACTTCGTGATGAAATTCTCGCTCTTCGACTTTCTCGAGCCGGCGTTCTCGACGAGATCGAGGATCTTCGCGACGGTCGACTCGCCGAACTCCTTGTCGACAACGGCTTTGACGAGTCCCTCGCGGTTGACGCAGCCGGACAGCAGCGTGTCGCCGACCCCGGCGCGTCTCGGGAGACTCTCTCCGGTCAGCGCGGAGGTGTCGAGCGAGGTTGAACCCTCGACGATATGGCAGTCGAGCGGGATTTTCTCGCCGGGCTTTATTACGATGGTGTCGCCGACCTTAACCTCCTCGGGATCGACCTTCGAGCCGTCCTCGAGGTTGGCGTAGTCGGAGCGCAGTTCAACGAGCGAGCTTATCGAGCCGCGGGATTTTGCGACGGCGCAGTCCTGGAAGAACTCGCCGACCTGATAGAAGAGCATCACCGCGACGCCCTCGGAGAAATCGCCGAGCGCGAACGCGCCGACCGTCGCGACCGCCATCAGGAAGTTCTCGTCGAGGAGTTCGCCGTGCAGGACGCCGCGGATGGCGTTCCAGAGGGTCTCAAGACCGACGAGCACATAGGCGGCGGCGAAGAGCACGAGACTGATGACAGTGAAGACGATCGACCCGGGCAGGTGTTTGAAGATCACGCCGGCGACGAAGAGTGCCGCGGCGATGATGATCTTTGTGAGTCTCTTTTTTTGTTTCTTCGAGAGTTTCATGGCAAGTGCCGTGTCAGAGGCAGATCGTGCAGTCAGGCTCGACCTTCTTGCAGACGCGGACGACCTCCTTCATTATTTCGGTCTGATCGTCGCACTCGGTGACGACAGTCATTTTCTGGGTGAGGAAGCTGACGGTAGCGTCGGTGACGCCGTCGATCTTTTTTACGCGGTCCTCCATCTTAGCGGCGCAGTTAGCGCAGTCGAGGTCCTCGAGCTTGTAAACTTTCTTCATGGTAAAATTTCCTTTCTCACTTTGAATTTATTCCGAAATATGCTCAATTCCCATTGATATAATGGTGTGAACATGTTCATCGGCTAAAGTATAATAGATGTTCTTGCCGTCGCGGCGGGATTTTATAAGTCTGGTCTGGCGGAGAACGCGCAATTGGTGCGAGATCGCGGACTGAGTCATGCCGAGAGTCGACGCGATGTCGCAGACGCAGAGCTCGCCTTCGTGCAGGACGTACAATATTTTAATGCGCGTGCTGTCGCCGAAGATTTTGAAGAGTTCCTCGAGCTCATCGAGGGTATCGTCGTCGGGGAGGGTATCGATGATGTTCTTTACGAGTTCCTCGTGCTTCTCGCAGGGGTGATTGTCCATTGTGGACTCCTTTCTATCCTGTCCGCCAGGCGAACAATTATTATCAGTTACAATAACAGCGGAGCAAACTATCCGGCATGCATGCCGGCGGGGCGTAGCCAAAGAAAGCAAGCCCATCGCGGGAGATGTCCCTGCGGCGACTCCAACCAGCCTACAGGCGTCCGGAGCCGCACGAGACAGCAAACGAGCGTCTTTGCAGTGAGAGGAAGAGCTCGAGAGGGGGAGAGTCCTACTTTCCGACGCGACGAAAGCGGACTCTCCCCCTCTCGTAAGCTTCGGGTTCGCTGTAGCGAACAACAGAACGTTCAAACAACAATGTGAACACGAACGTTTTATAAGTCTGCCACGTGTGGAACAAACATTACTTTTCGACCTTGTCGGTCTCCGACTCCACAATATTGATCTGCTCACCCGGCGAAGAAATCGCCGCAACCTTAGCTGCGTCAAGCTGA
>CAKSOR010000423.1 GCA_934477985.1 uncultured Eubacteriales bacterium | reverse complement strand
GCACCTCGTCTACTGGGGCAAGGCTTATTAATTTTTGATTTGTCAGAGGGGCGTGGGGGTACTTTTCGAGAAAAGCACCCCCTCGCCCCTCCGACACCTCCTCACTCCCCTCCCAAAGCTTTAAACAAGGGTTATACGGCTAAGGGTTAGCTTTGCAGAATTGATTGTTTGACATTGGGGCAATGGGAACGCTTGCGTTGATTGTTTGCTGATAGTTAGCTTGCTGAACGTTAGTTTTCCGGCAACCGTTTGCTTTTTAAAGAAAGTTTGCTTCGAAAGGAGTTCTTCCATGAAACTCGGACTCGCTATCTGGCATTATCCGCACCGGACTTTATGTGAGAATATCGACTTCTTCGCGTCACACGGCTTCGACGCCGTGAGCGGGCTCGGTGATGAGATCGTCGGCGCTTGCAGGGATTATGAGACCGCGAAGGCGCTCGCCGCGCACATTTCGGCGAACAATGTCGCTTTCACCGTGCACCATAAGCTGCCGAATCAGCGGCAGAGCTACTCTCCCGAGGCGTTCATCGACGACATCCGCGTGCTGCGCGACTGGCAGAGGGAATACGGACTGATTGACGTTTTGTCGTTTGACGTCTGGCAGCGCGACGAGGACATTCCGAAGCGTTACATCGATCTTACTCTCGAGCTCTTCTCAGACACCGGAACAAGGATCGCGGTCGAGGATTTCGGTCTGACCGACGGCGAGAGGGCGCAGGTTGAGCGTCTGAAGGGCAATGAAAGGTTCGGTTATCTGATGGATCTCGGGCATCTGAACATCCGTCTCGGCGGAACGCCGACCGAGGACAGCCAATGGTTCAGGTTCTCGGGCGAATCGGGGCTGAAGCCGGGCGACCGGAGCGGACAGGCGTTTTACAACGCGCTTATGAGCAAGGAATTTCCGGTTTTCGAGATGCACATCCACAACAACGACGGCTACACCGACTGGCATGATTTCCTGGACGCCGGGGTGATGGACATCGCGGCGGTCTGCGGCGCTGTGAAGCGCTTCGGGTTCGACGGAATAATGACGATCGAGACCGCGCCGACCTGGCACAAATGCCTCGGCGAGGAAGCCGACCGGCGGATACTCGGATCGCTCGGATACCTGAAAAAATGCCTTGAGATGTGATCTGGTATATATCCGACTCCCGCGGCATATATTAAAAAATACATAACCCGAAAAGTTGCACAAGACCGGTACACGAAATCCGCGGTTTTAAACGGTGAAAAGTGCACCGGTGCTGTGCAATGTGTACAAAATCTAGGGGGGTATGTTTATTTGAACAAAATACTTGATTTATGTGTCCGAATGTGATATAATCGTTATAGAAAATGAAGGACAGCGAAAGAACCGACATTTTTCTGTAATATTTATATTGGAGGCACATTATGAAAAAACTCATCTCAACCATCCTTCTCGCGTCGGCGCTCGTTGGCACGGCACTCGGCGTTTCGGTCTCGGCAGCTGAAAGCGGAACGAACTACGGAAAAGTTCCGATGACCGACGCGAAGATCACGATCGACGGCAAAAAGGACGCGATCTATGACAAGGGACTCTCGGTAAAGATTGACAAGCCCCTCACGCGCTCGACAAAGACCGCGACCGCGACCGGCACGATGAAGCTCCTCTGGAACGGCAAGGACACGATCTATATGTACACCGAGATCAAGGACGCTGACCCCATCATCTATGAGGGCACTCCGAACGCGTGGGAAACCGATTCTCTCGAGATATTCTTCGACTATTCCAACAAGGGCGCGCGTGCTCGTGACCAGTACCGTGTCGACATAAAGGGTGCCCCAACCTTCCACGACGGCTCGACTACCTTCAAGGGCGACGACTGCAAGAAGTACGGACTCGAGAACTGGGCGGTCACGACGATCGATGGCGGTTACGCAGTTGAGATTCAGCTCAAGGCTTACAAAGAGCCGATCAGCGCTGACATGAACGTCGGCTTCGCGCTGATGATCAACGACATGCACAAGTCCGGTCCTCAGACCAACATGATCGCGAACGACACCGATATAAACGATACGGCTAAGTACGGTTTCATCACGCTGACCGGCACGAAGGTCACAGTCGATGCCGCGAAGCCGACCGGAGCTGCTCAGACGGCTGATCTCAGCGTGGTTGTTCCGATGCTCGCGATGATGAGCTCCGGCGCGCTGATTGTGCTCAGAAAGAGAAAGTAAGCGGATAAAATCCGTTTTCAATAAAAACGCCGACCTGTCCTTTTCGGGCAGGTCGTCTGCGTAATTCCGGAGGTAAAAATGATCATCCATTCATACGACGACAAGACCGAGCCGATAATCGGGCTGCGGGACTTCTACGGCGAGCGCGGCAGCGGTTACAAGACCTGCGTCGCGACATTTTCCAAGGTGATTTTCGAGGCTCTGCTTGAGATGTCGGATAAGAAGGAGATCGCACGGGTCGGCTCGGCGAACGGCGGAGTGCCGATCTATTCGCTTGTGTGCGGCGGGGAGAAAATCGCGTTCTACATGTGTCCGGTGAGTTCGACGATGGCGGCGCAGACCTTTATCGAGGCGAACTGGCTGACCGGCGCGAAAAATCTCGTTTTGTTCGGCTCATGCGGCAGTCTGGCGCCCGAGGCGACCGACGGTAAGTTCATCATCCCGACCGAAGCCTATCGCGACGAGGGAATGTCCTATCACTACGCGCCACCCGCCGACTACATAAAGATAAGGAACGCCGACCGGCTTGCCGCGATATTTGATGAGTTGGGTTTGCCGTATGTGAAGGGCAGAGTCTGGACGACCGACGCGATGCTTCGCGAGACGAAGGGATTGCTCGCCGCGAGAAGGTCAGAGGGCTGTATAGCGGTTGAGATGGAGGCAGCCGGGGTGCAGGCGGTCTGCGATTTTTACGGATTTGAACTCTGGGATTTCCTGGCGGCGGGCGATGTGCTTTCGGAGAACGAATACAGGGTCGAGGGGCTGTCGGCGGCGAATCACTCGCTCGATAAGCTGTTCATCGCGCTCGAGGTGGCAAAGAGAATATGAAAAGACCGTGCGCAATTCATTAGACC
>CAKSOR010000422.1 GCA_934477985.1 uncultured Eubacteriales bacterium | reverse complement strand
GCGCGAGAACCTCATCCGAGTCAGACATTCTATAATTGTATTCCATATAAGTCTTCGAGCTCTTCGCCGTCTTCTCAGCAGCGTCGGCGCGGTTCACTATCGAAAAATCCTTATCGATCGCCGCGATCCTTCCGTCGCGGTCGTAAATGACCGCGGTCTTGTTTTCATCGTCCCACTTTACGGTCTGGTCGAACGCCTCGGCGAAGAATCTGACCGGAACGTAGGTGCGGTCGAGGTTTATGTAGGGCGCGACGTCCATGTCGAGCTCCTTCCACTCGGACTTGGGAGTTTCCTTTATATAGAGCTTGTTGTCGCCGATGCTGAAGCTCAGCGCGCGTCCGTCGTGCTCGGCGGTCACGCGGTGAGTCGCGTCGTCCCAGCCGACCGTGTAGCCCATCGCCTCAGCCATCGCGCGGAACGGCACCATCGTGCGCGAATTGGTGATCTCAGGCGCTGCGTCCGGGAAGTTGACGAGCTTTCCGTCGAGCTGCACATCAATCGCGGCGACAGGCAGCGTCATCGCGCCGGCAATCGCGAGCGAAAGTAAACTTTTAGTGAACTTTTTCATTTGTAATCCTCCTATCAACCGTCAAAACGGTTTATCCTCATTCATTATACCATATTTCGACTGAATAAGCAATAGAAAACGCGCGGAGAATTGTAAATTTTCTCCGCGCGAAATATTGCTTAATTGTTGCCCATCAGCTTGACCATGACAGCCTTCTGAGCGTGGAGGCGGTTCTCAGCCTCCTCGAAGATCTCGTTTGCGTGAGCCTCGAAGACCTTCGCGGTGATTTCCTCTCCGCGGTGAGCCGGCAGGCAGTGCTGAACCATCGCGTCCTTCGCGGCGACGTCAAGCACTTCGTCGTTTATCTGATAGCCCTTGAAGACGACGCGGCGCTTTTCGGCCTCTTCCTCCTGTCCCATCGACGCCCAAACGTCGGTGAAGAGCACGTCTGCGTCCTTCGCCGCCTCAAGGATGTTGTCGGTGAGCTGGAAATTATCGCCATAGGGCTTCGCGAAGTCGAGAACCTGCGCGTCGGGCGAATAATCCTTCGGGCAGGCCGCCGAAACCTTCATTCCAACGGTCAGTCCGCCGACAATCAGCGAGTTCGCCATGTTGTTTCCGTCGCCGATGTAGCACATTTTAAGTCCGTCGAACCCGCCCTTGAACTCGCGTATCGTCTGGAGATCCGCCAGAACCTGACAGGGATGGCAATAATCGGTAAGTCCGTTGATTATCGGAATATCGGCGTACTCGGCGAGATCCTCGACCTCCTTCTGCGCGAAGGTGCGGATCATGATTCCGTCGAGGTAGCGCGACAGCACGCGCGCGGTGTCCTCGACCGGCTCGCCGCGTCCGATCTGGAGGTCGCGCGACGAGAGGAAGAGCGCCTGTCCGCCGAGCTGGTACATTCCGGTCTCGAACGAGACGCGGGTGCGGGTCGACGCCTTCTGGAAGATCATTCCGAGCGTTTTTCCGGCGAGGAGCTTGTGCTCGATGCCGTTCTTGCGCTCGTATTTGAGCTGCGAGGCGAGATTGAGTATGTCAAGGATGTCCTCTTTCGAGAGGTCAGCCATTTTCAGAAGATCGTTTTTCATAAAAAATTCTCCGTATTATACAATTTATTTTGCAATTAACCTGATTATTTCAGAATATCAGCTAAAATTTTGACTCCGCGCTCAAGTTCTGAATAAGTGATCGTCAGTGGCGGCAGCAGGCGGATGACATCCTTCCCGGCGGTCAGCACGAGAAGTCCGGCGTCAGCGGCGGCGTGCAGGTAATCCTTCGGATTGCCCTCGACCTGGATGCCGATCATCAGCCCCATTCCGCGGATCTCTACAACTTTGAAAGGCTTCCCGGCGAGCAGTTTTTCGCGGATGAACTCGCCCTTCCTGACGACTTCGGCGAGGAAATCCGGCTTCGAGACGCGGTCGACAACCTCGTTAGCGCCCGCGCATACGACCGGATTCGCTCCGAAGGTCGAGCCGTGCATGCCCGCGCCAAGCGTGTTTTCGCACTTTTCGCCGGCGATGAACGCGCCGATCGGCAGTCCTCCGCCGAGTCCTTTCGCGAGCGTGACGATGTCTGGCTTCACGCCGAAATTCTCGTACGCGAAGAACTTTCCGGTGCGTCCGACTCCGGTCTGCACCTCGTCGAAGATCAGCAGCACGTCGCGCTCGTCGCAGAGCCTGCGCAGTCCCTTGACGTACTCGGCGTCGAGCGGATTGACTCCCCCCTCGCCCTGAATCGGCTCGGCGATCACCGCGCAGACATCGCCGTCAAGTGCCTTTTCGAGCGCCGGAATATCGTTCGCCGGGACATACTCGAAACCAGGCGTGAACGGGTCGAAATACTGGTGGAAAACATCCTGCCCGGTCGCCGTCAGAGTCGTCAGTGTACGCCCATGAAAGGAGTTTACAAGCGAAACTATCGTCGCCCTGCCATTTCCATACTTGTCGAACGAATATTTGCGCGCCAGCTTGATCGCGCCCTCGTTCGCCTCGGCGCCCGAGTTTCCGAAGAAAACGCGCTTCAGACCCGACAGCTTCACGAGCTTTTCGGCGAGCTTCGACGCCTTTTCGCAGTAGAAATAGTTCGAGAAGTGCTGGATTGACGAGAGCTGGTCGCTGACAGCCCTGATCCAGCCCTCGTCGCACCATCCGAGCGAGTTCACGCCGATACCGCTCGTGAAATCGACGAATTCGCGCCCGTTCGCGTCGACCATTGTCGCGGATTTGCCGTCGACCGGCACGATGTCGAGCCGCCCGTAGGTCTGCATCAGATATTGTTTATCGAGTGAAATTATTTCATTCGCCGTCATGTTGAACCTCATTTCTTGAACAGCGTTCCGATACCCTGATCGGAAAGCATCTCGACAAGTATAGAATGTGGTATCCGTCCGTCGAGAATGACCGTGTGCCCGATGCCGCCGAGCACCGCGTCGACGCAGCACTGCACCTTAGGGATCATTCCGCCCGAGATGATGCCGTTTTCGACAAGTCCGTCTATCTCGTCGACCCTGATTTCGGGAATGAGCGTCGAGTCGTCCTTAGGGTCG
>CAKSOR010000421.1 GCA_934477985.1 uncultured Eubacteriales bacterium | reverse complement strand
TTTGTGCAAATTGCATTGTTTATTTTTCTTAAATACTATTGACAAAATACAATTATTATGTTATAATATTCATAGAAAGTAAATTTTGGAGGCACATGTATGAAAAATTCGCGTTTTCTCACGGCAATTTCTTCAGTCCTCCTCTGCGCTATCGCTGTTTCGTGCGGTCAGACCGCCGCGCAGCTTGGCGATGAGACAACTCTGGAAGGCACGACCGCGCCGCCTAAGACCGATCCCGAGTACATTTATCCGGATAAGTCGTATGACGGATACGAGTTCACAATTCTTAATCAGGGCACGTGCAGCTGGGCTAACCGACTGATAGCACCAGAAGAATCGACCGGAGACCTTATCAACGACGCAATGTTTGAGCGAAACAGCCGAATTTCCGACAGATTTGGCGTAACTTTTGTTGAACATAATGTAACGAAGGACGAGATTGCCTCGCTTGTACGCAGCACGGTGACCGCCGGTGACGACGCTTACGACCTCGCCCTATTCCCGATTGACGAGATCAGCGGCTTGATGCTCGACAGATGTTTCGTCAATTTGCTGGAAGTTTCGTCCATAAACTTAAATAAACCTTGGTGGGATCAGGCGGTGACCGATGCCGCGACGCTAGATGACAAGTGTTACCTGACGTCAAGCAACATAACGTTCTTCCCATTTGAGGCGACCTGGATCATCTATTTCAATGAGGATCGTTTCGATAATCTGAAGACGCAGTACCCATATAACCTCGTCCGTGACGGCAAGTGGACAATCGACAAGCTCAACGAATACTGCGCGCTCGGAGCTTCGTTGAACGGTCAAGAAACCTTTAAGTATGATGAAATCGCCAATAAAGCTGATTATGGAATAGTAACTCATAGCCAGATTGTACAAGCATTGATCTTCGGAGCAGGCGAAACGCTGATCGACAAGACCAAAAATCCGCCGGCGTTCAACGGCGATTCCGAGCGGCTTTTCGGAATTTACGAGAAGATCGCGGCGCTTACCGGCACCGATGGCTCGCATCTTGACCGCGACAAAGCGGGCGGATCGGACACCGACGCGAAGTCATTCTGCCGTTCGGCGTTCCGGACCGGACATTTCATGTTCCTCAGTGAGACGCTTGGTCATATTGCCGGGCTTCGTGATTTTGACGGAAACTTCGGCGTTTTGCCCATGCCGAAATACGACGAAAATCAGGACGGCTACCACAGCATGGTCGCCTCGTGGGGCACGCTGATGACCACGATTCCTGCGTCAGCGTCCGACCCCGAACGCACCGGAGTGATTCTCGACGCGTTGGCATACGACAGTTATAAAAATCTGATGGAACCGTATTATGAAACATATCTAACCCAGAAGGGCGTGCGCAACGAAGATTCGGCTGATATGCTAAAAATCGTACGCGACACGCGCGTGATAAACATCGGACACATGTTCAATTGGACTAACTCAGTGCTCTCGTCTATCACTTCGTCGCTCGAAAATGGCGATGCATCGGTTGCTTCAGTCATTGACAGCGCAAAACCGAGCATCAAAGAGAGCATCGAAAAAACGATGGCATCCTTCAACAGCTAAATAAAAATCCTCGGAGTTTTCCGAGGATTCTTTATTCACAACTATTACGTAATTATTTTACAATCACTTGTCGTTTTTAGCTCCGGAAAGTGCCGCCAGCTGCTCGAGCACCCCTCCCTGCCCCGAAAGCGTGATGCTTCCGACCTGTTCGCAGATTTTTTCGAGGTACTCAAGTTCCTTCAGCCTGTAAAGTGTTTTGTTTTCATCCATCAATTGTGCGGTGTTGAGCAGCGATCTGGTCGACGCAACTTCCTCGCGGCGGGTGATGACATTCGCCTGCGCGCGCTTTTCGGCGACGAGCACCGTGTTCATGATGTCGCGGATCTCCCCCGGCAAAATAATGTCCTTGACGCCCGCGTCCTTGACCTCTACAAAAAGTTCAGGAGCTTTTTCAGCAAGTTTTTGTGCGACATATACAGACATTTCTTGCTTTCCGGCGAGAATTCCGTCAAATTCATGCGAACCGA
Source organism: uncultured Eubacteriales bacterium (assembly GCA_934477985.1). Classification (GTDB taxonomy): domain Bacteria; phylum Bacillota; class Clostridia; order Oscillospirales; family CAG-272; genus Flemingiibacterium. The sequence goes on along the minus strand of CAKSOR010000421.1, from coordinate 1,044 downwards.
CATAATCACGTAGCGCAAGCTGAGCCACTGTATACAGTTGGTCAACATAATTAGCAGTCTCAACAATACGCACCGGATCAGCGACGCGGCAGTTGAAAACGAAGCTGACGCGCAGCGTGACCTTGTCAGCGGTCAGAAGTTCCTGCCCCGCGACCGTGTATTGGTTGAAATTTACATCAATATTGTCGCAATTCACATTGGTTGCTCCGCGCCAGAAGAGATAGCGTCCCGGCTCAAGCAGCTTGACAAAGCGGTTGTCATAGGTAAGCCGACCGCGCTGCGACTCGCCGACTATGAATTCCTGGTAAAATTCATGTGAAATTTTGTCGACAATTTTGAAAGCTTCACCTGCAATTCTCGGCTCAGACGTGTCGATCAGCTTAAAGCGATGCGCGCCCACCGTGATGTAAGCGTAGTTACCCGGCTTTAAAATTTCAGCAAAAACTCCGTTCAGATAATGCAGCGCGACTGAACCGTCGGGCACATTGATCGTATGTATATTTTTTGCGACTTTTTCGTTGCGTATCAATGTCTCGAGCGTGCAGTGCTCAGGCGCAATTGCTTCGTCTACCAGAAGCGTCTCAATCTCAGCCGAGCCAAGATAAAAATACTTTCCAGGCATCAGAAAATCGGCAAATTTACCATTTCTGAACAGTAATCCTCGCTGATTTTCGTTGATTATTGCTTTAACCATCTATAAAAACCTCCTTCAGGAAGAAAAATTTCGGCGGATTCTCCCACGTGCCAGGCACGGCAAAACGATTTAGCGGTTGCGCTTCTCAGCGGACGCAATTGTGCGCTTAAACGAAATTCATTTAAACACAGTATTTTTTGTTGGCTGAAATTAACAAACTCGGTATCCTCATTTCGACAAGGCGCGGGGCACGCTGAAACAGACCGAAGCCCATTTCCGGGAGTCTCCACACTTACTTTGGTCCGAAAACCAATATTACATTTTTGCCCGTAGGCAGTAACCAAACCACTGGAGAAGCCGCTCGACGCACGCGCCAACGACTCCTGCGGGATTCGAACCCGCGTAAAAAC
>CAKSOR010000420.1 GCA_934477985.1 uncultured Eubacteriales bacterium | reverse complement strand
GGTATGCACGAGATGCCGATAAGAGCTCTGACAAACGCCTTTGCGATCAACTACACCTCGCGAGATCAGAATGGGCTTCCGGAACTCGCGCTCTACGGCGAACGGCTCGTAAGCGCGTATGAAAAGGTTCAGGCGGCAGTAAGCTCGGATTACTGGTATACCCAGAACGACCGCGCGAAGTTCGAATCTGACAAGACGCTCTTCTACTTTGACGTGCTCGGCGCGACCAGCTCACTGCGCGAAATGAAATCCGGATTCGCGGTGGTTCCGATGCCCAAATACGACGAGGAGCAGGACGGCTACCGCACTGAGACTGTCGACAACACCTCCATACTCCTCGTTCCGAAGACAATTAAAAACCCCGAACTCGTCGGTCTCGCGCTTGAGGCTTTGAACTACGAGAGCTGGAAGCTCGTCACACCGGCTTACTTCGATACCGCTATGCAGTCGAAATACGCGCGTGACGAGGAATCCAAGGAGATGATGCAGATAGTCCGCGACAGCATCTATTTCGACTTCGGCTATGTCTTCGCCGGAGCTATCGGCGGCGGAATAAACTCGATCATGGAATCCGCAATGCGCGGCGAGGGAATCGCGTCGGTCTGGGATTCGAACAAGGGAACTATGGAGGCAGGACTCGAAAAGCTGCTCGATTTCTTCAGCGAATAATCAGCGCGTCGTCCTCAAATCGCCAGACCTTCGCGCCGTCTGGGATTACGGCTTTGTCCGGAAAATATGTGATCTTCCGCTTTCCTCCGGCGTCGACGGCGGTTATATGATCTCCGGCGATCTCTGTCGGTCTCAGACCGAAGAGATCTTCGGCTTCGAATATCCTTCTGAGCTCACAGACCGACTTCGCGCCGGGGAAATCAAGCGCCGTGAAAATGTCGGTTGACTCGCCCCAGGTCTCTTCTCCGAACATCGGATAGCCGGGCAGACGACACTGCCAGATCCCATGCGCGCCGTATGTGATCCCGGCTGACGCACCGCCAAGAATCGAACGCCAAGCGGCGTGTCTCACATCCTTCGCCGTGAACCGCTCGGCTTTGTTCAGATAATGCCCGATATCCTCGTAGCAGGGTTCATTGTTGATAAGCGGATATTCCGGGAGCTTCTCGGCGAAGCTCTTCGAAAAACCGTCTATCCGCCATATCCAGTCGCTGTCTCCGTGACCGCTCTGATACGTCGCGAAGGTGTATGCCCTGTGATCGGTCAGTTCTTTTGGTGGAAAACAGTCGGGATTAATATGCATTGTCGTCTGCGCGTCCGGCGCGATCCCGGAGATGAGGTCGAGCGCGGTTCTGTAGTACCTTATGACGCGCGGAGTCTCGAATCGCGTGTCACCCGTGACCGAGAAGAACGGCGAATAAGGCGCGAAACGCCCGAGCATAACCTTGAGCAGCGGCTCAAGCAAATCCTCCGGGATCGGGCGGGACGCGCCCCAGGTGTCGGGCACATAATCAACCCAGAGAAGGTGGACGCACGGGAGAAGTCCGAGTCCGAGCGCCGTCTTCAGAATCTCAACCGCGTGATCAAAGTACTCTATATTTATCGAACTGTAATCATAGCTTTCCCCGCGCTTCGCGAACGGATGCCATTTCCCGCTCCCGAACGAGAGCGGGAGAGCGCTTATCTGAACGACCGTGAAGCCCTGAGCCACGCGCTTTTCGGCATAGCGGCGGAATTCCTCGGTCGAGAGATGCTGGAAGGCGCACCACGCGGTGTCCGCGAGATAGAAGAATGGTTTGCCGTCCTTCAGAAAATAACGATTCGGACTGAGAGTGATCTTTGGCATTGCTTTGCTTCCTTTCAAAGATAAAATAAGCCGGTGTCTCTTCGCGATAAAAGCGTTTGGTTACCGGACTTTCTGACAGGTCTATTATACCATATGCAAGCGAGTATGTCAAGTGAAACAGCGAAAAGCGGAGAATAAAATGAATATAACAAAAATTAAGGTATTCCTGTTCATCGCGGTGATTCTGGCGGTCTTGTGCGCCGGGTGCGGTGAAAAGGCGGCTTTGATTGACTTTTCGGATTATGTCATTCTGCGAAGCGACTTTACGTCAGCAGAGGAGACCGCGGTCTCGATCGCGCTGAAAAAATATTTTTCAGAATACAAGGGGCTGGATCTCAGGCTCGTGACCGACTGGCAGAGTGATTCTTCGACCGCTCCCGCAAAGGAGATAATCGTCGGCAAAGCAGAGCGAAGCGAGTATGACGCCTTCCTCGGAAAGCTGAAGTCTCCGGATGACTGCGCATTTGGCGTCATCGGAGACAAACTGATATTCCACGCGCCTGATACTGAGGGGCTCTATGACATAATCGGTAAGTTCGCGGAGGATTTTTTAGCGGCTGAACCGGCGAAAAAGCTCTCGGACGGCTCGGTATATGAATACACTGTGTCCGAAAAGCTTGCGAGGACAGATGGAGAAGAGATAGTGAGTGAACTCAGAGACTCGATAATGTGGGGCGTGAACGCCCATAACCGCGACTACATGGCGTACCCGGAAAAATACACCGAGGAATACATAAGACTCGCCGCCGGACTCGGCTGCAAGATTTATCGCATAAACTACAACCCGACCAACGGCGATATGCTCAGATATACGAAAAATGTCGCGAGACTCTGCCACGAAAACCAGATGAAGGTCATGCTTGTGCTCGACAACATGGGAGGCGACGCTGAGGTCGTCGGCGACCGGATGAGATATATGGCGAGTGAACTGAAGGACGACATAGACTATTTCCAGATCTTCAACGAGACCGATATCTGGTGCTCATTCAACGAAGACGGCACTATGTACAATGTATCGGATTGGACCGGAATGTCGAAGGATTATTACAACCCCGAGAGAGTCGCTGTCTGTACAGAAAAGATGCGCGCGTCGATAAACGCCTTCCGTGAGACCGCGCCGGACGCGAAGCTCGTCGTCAATATCGGCTCAAGGCACTATCCGATGCTGGACTTCTATATCGAAGCCGGGCTTGAGTGGGACATAATCGCGTACGATATCTACGACCTCGACGTTTGGGATCACCACGCCTTCATGAAATCTATGGAAAAGCGCTATCCGGACTACGAG
>CAKSOR010000419.1 GCA_934477985.1 uncultured Eubacteriales bacterium | reverse complement strand
TCACTGACGTCCGGACACGGGAACGTTCCCTTCCAGAGAAGCTCACGCCATGCCGCCGTCTCATCCGAATCGACCCGCGGAAATGTCAGCGTACTGCTTATCCGCGCTCCTCTGACCGCTTCCTCAAGGCTTCCGAAATCCGAGCCCTGCGCGATCGTCCGGCTCGCTGTCACCGACTCGTCCGGCGGGAAATACATTCTCTCCGGCGCGCCGAGCTTACTGTCAAGCTGTTCGCCAACCTTCTCTGCCGCCGCTTTGTAATCGCCGTGGAAATCCTCCGGCGCGCCGTAGATCCCGGTGTACGCCTCGACCCACTCCCAGGTCTCGCCCGCCTTCATCGGTATATGCTCGAGCTGCGTATGCGCCAGCCCAGCCTGTATCTCGATGTACGCCGAGCCCTTTTCGGACAGCCACTCGTTCCAGTGCCGCCCGCCCTGCGCCATTCCCCAGACGAAGAGCTTCCGTCCGAACAGCCGCTTTGTCGAACACTGCAACAATCCATGCCCGCTCTCGTCAACCGCCGCGATCCACTTGCGCGACTTCTCGGGTATTTTGTAGAAGAAATCACGTGAAGTCGGGATGTTCGACGGGTAGCTCGCGTCGATTCCGCGGCTCATCGGTACCGGCGTCTTGTCGATCACGTAGTGGTCGGCGTTGTAGAAGCTCAGGAATGCCTCGTCAGCCGGAACGATTATCCGCGTGCCCTTCGTCTCTGGAACGGCGATGTTCGACCACCAGTACATGTACTTGTCGTCGTCCGACAGATTCTCAATCCGGCAGCGGATATAGAGCACCGGCGAATCCCTGCCGACCCAGGCGCTCACCGAATAGACCACTCCGCGTATCCGCTCGAATTCATAGAGTCTCAGCACCTCGCCGTCGGGCGTCTCGTCGATCACCGCGTGCAGAGGCGAGCAGGTCAACGGGTTGTGTCCCTTGATGCCGACGTTGAACTCGACCCCGCCCGAGAACCAGGCGTTCCGGAGTCCGAGGTTTCCCGGCTGGAAGACCGGGTTTACGTACAGAAGCTCGCGTTTCTTGTCCTTGTCATATAGCGACCAGAGCCGCCCGCCGAGCGCCGGCAGAAACAGAGCCCGGATGTGGTCGTTCTCGACCGCGACCGCGTCGAACTCACGCGGCTTCTTCACCCGGTCGTAGCCGTCCTGCATCTTGTATGGCAGCATCGTCGGGATCATTCCCCTGCCGATGAACTTCTTCTCATCGTCGCTTATCCTTTCGGTCATCTCGAATCCGGCGTGTATGTAGCTTACATTCCTGATGTCTGGCATCGGGCTCTCGTGCCCGAGGTCAGCCGCGGGAATTGTGAGCTTTACTTTTTTTACCATTTCATTCATCCTTTCCGCCGAGCGCGGCGCGGACGGCTCTCTCGAGCTCCCCGCGGTCGGCGAATCCGTATTGCTTTATCATGTTAGAAAGCCGGTATCTCACGGCGCGTCCCGAGAAAAACAGACGCTCGGCAATCTGATCGCAGGTTTCGCCGCGGCTCAGACCGAAGATAATCTCGCGGTCGAAGGCATCGCAGGATTGCAGCATTGTCTCGACCCGGATGATGTTCTGCACATCGTCTCCCGAGAAGTAGCTGCCGAAGGGAAGCTCCGCCGCGGCCATTCTCGGCTCGGACCGGCGGTCGGAGAGCGGCGCGGTGCGTCTTATAATCAGCCTGCATGGGAGAGACAGCGTCATGTGGCAGTCGGCGTTCATCCTGACGAGGTCGTGATAGAGCCGCACCGACATTTTTCCCATCTCGTGATAGTCGAACATCACGCTGGTCAGCCCGCCGTTTATGTTCGCGCCGATATATGAGTTGCCCATGCCGACGACATACAGCCGGTCGGGGACTGTACCGGCTGGCAGCCTGCACAGCAGCCGTATCGCAACCGTGTCGTTTGAGCAGATCACCGCGTCGTGATCCGAGCTGTTCAGCCGCCCGGCGAATTCCGCAACGCAGGTCTCGAGACTTTCCGAAGCCCAGTTAAGATCGCCGGGGCGCAGATCGACCGAGACCTTCGCGAAGAGATCGGCTTTGACTCGGTCGGTCAGCGAGTTCGGGTTGACGCCGAGCAGCGCGACCCGCCGTCTTCCGGCTTCGGCGAGGAGATTCACGCAGCGCCCGATCATCTCCTCGAGCTCAAAGGTGACCCCGCTGCACCGCAGACCGTTGACCGGCAGAACGCTGGCGTTGACGATTATCGGGAAAGCCCCACGGCGCATGAGACCGACGGTCGAGCGTTCGACCCAGCCGACGTTGTTTCCGACGACGAGCGCGTGCCGCCCCTTGAGGTCATACGAGAGGTCGCCGGGTGCGACAGCGCAGAGCGTGTCGTGGAAAGTTCCCGCAGCCTCGCGTATTCCGGAGTGTATCAGCTGCGCCCAGAATGAGTTTTTCGCCTCAGGCTGCATCACGACATAAAGAGGTTCATCGCGCAAATTTCTCACCGTCCTTCGGAACTATTATATCACGCCGCGGCGGAACTTGCAAGGAAAATTTTCGATCCGCGTGGAAATATTTTTTTCCGGGGTTGAAAAAAGCGCGGAGGTGTGGTATAATTATCGGTGGACAAAATGGGAAAGGGATGGTCATAAAATGATAACCGAAGTGGTAGCCGCGTTGATATGGGACGGCGGAAGATTTCTGATCTGCAAACGTCCGCCGGACAAGGCGCGCGGACTTTTGTACGAATTCGTCGGCGGAAAGGTCGAGCCGGGCGAGACGAAGGAAGAAGCGCTGATACGCGAGTGCCGCGAGGAGCTCGGGATAACGATAACCGTCGGGACGCAGTTCTGCGCCGTGACGCACGATTATCCGGATCTTACGATAAGGCTGACGGTCTTCAACGCCGCGATCGCGGAGGGTGTACCGAAACTTCTCGAGCATGCAGACCTCAGGTGGATAACGCCGGAGGAGATTGTCGGATATGATTTCTGTCCGGCGGACAGGGTTATACTTGACAAAATAAAAGGCGGGGTGTGACTCCCGTCCTTTTGTTTTTTGATTGTCTGTTCAGAGCCGCGTGGACGCGTGACTTCATGAGGGGGTAAATTGGATGGCGGACAAATCGAACGC
>CAKSOR010000418.1 GCA_934477985.1 uncultured Eubacteriales bacterium | reverse complement strand
GGCTGTGCTCGACAATGTCTACGATTCAATCGAGGAGATTTACGCTGGAAAATGAATCTCAAACTCATCTGTGAACCGGTAGATTCATCGGCGCTCTGGGTGACCGACATCCTCGACGGAGCGGTGCACGAAGCGGTGAAAAAGGAGCTCAGCGTCGAGGTATCGACCAACGGCAGCCCCGGTGATCTACCCGATCAGGACAGCGCGCACGGCATCGAGCGCCGTATTGTCGTCGTCATCGGCTATTCGACCGGCTGGATAAACGAAACGCTGACAAAGCTCTGCGAGGCGAACATCGAGCCGATACTCGTCAGCGTATGCATGTACGACCTGAAGCGCGAGTACAGCTATGTGTCGTTCAACACAGCCGAGGCTATGCGGAATCTGGTCGGTTATATCCACGCGACCGGGCGGCAGGGAATCGCGCTGTTCGCCGTCCACCGCGACACGGTCGGCGACCGCGCGAAGCTGAACGGCTTCATCTCGGGTATGCGCGACAGCGGCATGAAATTCTCGCGCGAAGACATCTATTACCGCGGGATGGTCTCGGAATGCGCTGAGCGGCTTCTCGAAAATATTAAAAAATACCAGGCGGTCATGTGCACGTCCGATCTGATCGCGGTCTATCTGACGATCTTCCTTCGCGGCAAGGGCATCCGCGTGCCGGAGGACATAAACGTCACCGGCTTCGGCAACTGGAAGGCGATCGGGGCGTTTTCGCCGTCGATAACGCGGATGTACACTGACCTCACCGAGCTCGGCGCGCAGGCGGTCAGGCTCTACATCTACATGAAAAACAACCCGCGGACACTTCACTCCACCGCAATAGTGCAGTGCCAGCTCCAGACCGGAGACTCGACCGACAGCGTTCCCGAGAATGACATACGGCGCTTTGAGCCCGGTTTCACGCTCTCGGAGAGCGGAGCACCGCTATACAATTCAGACCCGGACATAATCGAGCTTCTGAAGCTCGAGCCGCTGGTCAGGAACACCGACCGGCTCGACACAGAGATTCTGCGCCAGATATGCGAGGATCGCCCATATGCTCAGATCTCGGAGACGCTGAACATCTCTGAATCCACGATAAAATACCGTCTTTCCAAGATGCAGCGCACCTGCGGCTTCAGGGATCGCTCGGAGCTTCTGGAATTCGTAAGAAAATACGGAATAATATAAGGAAAATAATGGAAATAACCGCACAGTTGATCGGCTTTGCCGGAATTATCGTAAACGCGCTGATCTATCAGCAGAGCGACCGCGCGTCAATACTGAAAATCAAGCTCACCTCGGATGTTCTGTGGGCGGCGCACTTCTCTATGCTCGGGGCGTACTCAGCCGCAGTGGTCGCCTGCATCGGGATCCTGCGCGAGTTTGTCTTCATGAAACGCAAGAAGCTGTCGTCGCTGATATTCTTTCTGATACTCAGCTTCGTGTCGGCGGCGCTCACCTGGAAAGGTCCGGCCAGCATACTGCCGTCGGCGGCGTCGGCGGCGTCGGTCATCAGCTTCTATATCGGGAACTCGCTGCTGACCAGACTGCTCTCCTTCCCGATCTCAGCCTGCATGGGCACGTACAGCGCGATGAACGGCTCGATCGCGGGCATCGTGAATGAACTGCTCACCGTCGCCTCGTCAGCCGCCGCGCTATTCATCTATCGCAAGCAGAGAAAGAAACTCGCGGAAATTACGCTACAAAAATAAAGGAATTGTCCGACGTCCTGACGCCGCCCTTAGCGGAAGGTCTGTCGGACTTTTTTGCTCCGCGATGGGAAAAGCACTTGAAAAAAACATCGGAATGTGCTATAATAGTGTGTAATGAAAAGCGCGGGCGCGCGGAGCATCGAAAGGAAGAGAAAAATGAAAAGAGCGTTCACAAATGGAATAATTTTAGACGGAACAAAAGACATGACCCCACAGCATGGCAAAGCCATCCTCACCGAAAACGGTGTAATCACGGACATAGTTCCGGACGATAAGATACCGGCTGATTTCGAGAAGATCGACCTTGGCGGGAAGTACATCCTCCCAGGGCTCATCAACCTGCACGTTCACCTCGCGGGCTCGGGAAAGCCGAAGAAAAAACAGTCCGACCCGGTGAAGCTCGTGAAGCTGATCACCTCGAACTCGTTTATGAGAGGTCTCGGAAAGAAGCTGGTCGCTGGCTACGCGAAGACCCAGCTTTTAAGCGGCGTCACGACGATACGAACGGTCGGCGGAATCTCGGATTTCGACACATTTGTCCGGGATGAGATCAATTCCGGAAAGCTGATCGGTCCGCGAATCCTGGCGTCGGACATGGCGGTCTCGGTGCATGGCGGGCACATGGCTGGCTCGCTCGCCTATGAGGCGTCAACTCCGAAGGAAGCCGCTGACTATGTCGACATTATCGCGAAGGAAAAGCCGGACATCATCAAGCTGATGATCACAGGCGGAGTGCTTGACGCCGAGAAGGTCGGCGAGCCCGGCGTGCTCAGGATGCCTCCCGAGCTTGTCAGAGCCGCCTGCGACCGCGCTCATGAGCTCGGCTTCAAGGTCGCGGCGCATGTCGAGAGCCCAGAGGGTGTGAAAGTCGCGCTTGAGAACGGCGTCGACTCGATCGAGCACGGCGCGAAGCCGACCGATGAGATAATCGCGCTGTTCAGGGAGCGCAAGGCGTTCCAGGTGTCGACGATCTCACCGGCGCTTCCGTTCGCGCTGTTCGACCGGAGCGTCTCGCACGCGACCCATGAGCAGCAGGAAAACGGAAAAATCGTGTTCGATGGCATAATTTCGCTCGCGAAGGAATGCCTGAAGAACGGCATCCCTGTCGGACTCGGAACCGACACCGCCTGCCCGTATGTCACGCAGTACGACATGTGGAGAGAGCTCTGCTATTTCGTGAAGTACTGCGGAGTCAGCAATTCCTTCGCGCTCTATTCGGCGACACTGCTGAACGCGTCGCTTGCCGGGATAGGCGGCGAGACCGGTTCGATCGCGAAGGGCAAGAAGGCTGAGATGATCGTCACCGCCAAAAACCCTCTCGAGTATCTGAGAGCGCTGAGAGACCTTGACATGGTCATCATGCGCGAGAATATCATCCGCTCGCCAA
>CAKSOR010000417.1 GCA_934477985.1 uncultured Eubacteriales bacterium | reverse complement strand
CGCGAAAAGGAGCTTATACTCGAAGAGGAACGCAGCGTCGAAATCCGCGCGGTTGAGGAAAAGTCAAGAATCGAACGCGCGGGAAAGTGGCTCGACGGAATCAAAAGATACAAGCAGATGAAAACGCCGGACCGCGAGACTGTCGAGAGCTTCATCGACCGGATATTTATTTTCGAGGGCAGCCGAGTCGAGGTCAAGATGAGCTTTACAAACCCGCTCGGAGGTAAAAAGAATGCCGGATAAAATGAATATCGCCTATCTGCGCCTCTCAAAGGAGGACGACGACAGCGACGAGAGCCAGAGCATTTCATCTCAGCGCGCCTGCATCCGCGAATACATCAGGATGAACGATCTTCCGGACGATTTCGAGGAGCTTGTCGACGACGGCTATTCGGGAACGCATTTCGACCGTCCGGGGATAAGGACGCTCATGCGGCTGATTGACGCCGACCGCGTCGGATGCGTGATTGTTAGAGATCTTTCGAGATTCGCGAGAAACTACCTTGAGGCGGGAAATTTTCTCGAGTATGTCTTTCCGGCGCATGGAGTGCGGTTTATCTCGGTAAACGACGGTTATGACAGTGGCGCGGACGGCGAGGTCGCCGGACTCCATATCGCGATAAAGAATCTCCTGAACCAGATGTACAGCCGCGACATCTCGAAAAAGGTCAAAAGTGCCGTCGATCTCAAAAAGCTCGGCGGCGAATTTGTTTATGGAACCGCGCCGTTCGGGTATAAGAAGGGCGAGCGGAAGAATACTATCGTCGTCGACGAGAAAGCCGCGGAAATCGTGCGGATGATCTTCGGACTCGCGAAGGGCGGCATGACGATAAGCGAAATCAGCCGCAGGTTGAACGCCGACAGAATCGTTACGCCATCGGTCTACCTTGCGCCGGTCAGGGGAAACTACAAAACGCGTGAGTTCTGGACCTACGAGTCGGTGCGGAACATTCTCCAGAACCGCGTATATACGGGAGACACCGAACCGTTCAGGTCGCGTGTCGTCGGCGTCGGGAGCGACCATGTGAAGCATATCCCGGAATCCGAGCGGGTGATTCTCCGCGACACGCACGAGGCGATAATCGACCGCGAGACCTTCGACGCGGCGCGTAAGGTTGTAAAGAGCAACAAAAAAACGCCGCGTGCCGGAAAGGCGAGCGTCCTTTCGGGCTATCTCGTCTGTGGCTGCTGCGGAAACAAGCTGACGAAGGGGAAGAAGTCGAACAAAACCTTCTACTGCGCGTCGGCGAGATACAATCCCGATTCCGACTGCGCGAAGGTGCGGTTTGACGAGGAGGAGCTGAAAGGGCTTATACTCAGCGCGTTCCGCCGTCAGTGCGAGCTTATCGAGGAGCGCGGCAGAAGAGCCGCCGATTCCGCGAAAAAGCGGTCGGGCGAGATCATGAAGATTCGCAGGGAACAGCGCGCTGCCCAGCGCGAGCTTGAATATGTGAAGTCGGACAAGATGTCGCTCTACGAGGATTACGTCAGCGGAAGACTCACGAAGGATGAATATTTCGCAGAGAAGGAAAAGCTGAATAAGAGCGAAACCGAGGCTAAGGCGGAGGTCGACAGGATCGGAGAAAAGCTTGAAAGGCTGATCGCTGATGAAAGCGGGCAGTTGAGCGGCGGGAAGACGGATGATGACCAGAAAAACGCGGTGAAATTCAAGGACGTGGAGAGGCTCAATGACGAATTGATGCACCAATTCGTCAAAAGAGTGGTGATAAATCCGGATAATTTGGTGGAGATTGCATGGAATTTCAGAGATTTGACAGAAAATGTTGCCCCTATTATATCTCAATCGTATGAAAAATAACGTGAAAAAAGAGCAAAAAATGCAGCTTTTTGCGGTATTATTCCCGGATTTGGACGCAAAATAATATTCAAAATGACGAAGACGAATTTTTGCACTCCGGCGGTCCTCTAATACACGAAAAACGCCGAAAATCCCGATGCCACCTGACAAAATTGACTCTTCGCCAAAGTCATTTGTCCCTATTATATCTCAACCATGAGCGGCAGCCCGATAGTACAGAACGGCAAGATAGTCGGCGCGGTTACGCACGTGATGATCGGCGATCCGAGCCGCGGGTACGGGATTTTTATAACGAATATGCAGCGGAAGATGCCGGCGGTGATAAGCTGAGAAAAAATGTCCGATAACTCTGCCCGGAAGGACCGTCAGTGAAAACCGACGTGATCGGAGCGGGCAGGGAATCGGACGTTTTTGAGAAAGCGTAATCGAATTCATGGTCACGAGCGTCAGACAGTATGGAATTTTCATCTCGGCGATTGCAAAACCGCGGGAAGGCAGCGGGTACGAACTGATCTGGGGACACCGCCGCAAGCGAGCGTGCCGCGGCGTATAAGATGAAACCGGAGGCGATAAACGGCAGGCGGGACGACCAAAAAATAATCTGCGCCAAGTTGGCACAGATATGTCATTCGATCGGAGGTCTTCCGACTGCGGTGAGACACAAGCGTCATCTTGATGCTGCCAATGTCGCTGTTGGCTGATTTAACAACGCTGACTTTGTTGATTCTTGGAGAATTCTTGTCAACTGATATTGACAAAACCATTGTTTTCGGAGCTGCAAATTTTCCTCGACAAGACTCTGATCGGTATCGCAGTTTCGTTTGGCGACAGACGTGGTGACTCTGCCGATATTTGCTTTGCTCATCCAGCCGTACAGGGTCTTGCTTGAGATCCCGGGATCAATATTGGCTTTGTACATAGAGTACACCGACGGCTGCCATGGACAGCCGTCGGTGTATACGGAATCTCCCGGTTTTCAACCGGTCACTTCATGCAGCGCCAGAGGAAGGTTATGATCTGGGCTCTTGTGCAGTTGTCGTCAGACCCGAACAGACCGCCTCCGATGCCGCTGGTTATGCTGTTTTTCTCAGCCCACGCGACAGCAGCCGCGTAATAGGAATCCTTTGCGACGTCGCTGAACGCCGCGAAGTCTCTTATGGCGGGACTGCCGGCAAAGCGGTAGAGGAAGGTCACCGCCTGAGCGCGGGTGCACGCGGCGTCAGGATCGAACTTCCCGTTGCCGATACCAAGCGTGATTGCTTTCTCGGC
>CAKSOR010000416.1 GCA_934477985.1 uncultured Eubacteriales bacterium | reverse complement strand
GAATGATAGTCATCGACGAGGAGCAGGAGCACACCTACAAGTCTGACATGAGCCCGAAATACCACGCCCGCGACATCGCGAGATTCAGGTGCGCGAAGAACAACGCGCTGATGCTGCTCGCTTCGGCGACCCCATCGGTCGAATCCTTCCAGAAGGCGAAGACCGGAGTCTATTCGCTCGTCACGCTGCGCGAACGCTATGGCAACGCCGTCCTGCCTGAAGTCCTGATCTCCGACCTGAGGGAGGAGACCTCAAAGGGCAATATCACGCCGCTCGGCGAGACGCTGAAGAGCGAACTCTCGAAGAATCTCGAAGCGGGCGAACAGTCAATCCTGTTCGTCGGACGGCGCGGCTACAACAACTTCATCAGCTGCAAGATGTGCGGCGAGGTTATCGGATGTCCGAACTGCTCGGTCTCACTGACCTACCATCGCGAGCGCGGCGAGGAACTGCTCAAATGCCACTACTGCGGTTACACGCGCGACCTGCCGGATAAATGCCCATCCTGCGGCTCTGAACATCTGAACCGAAAGGGCTTCGGCACACAGCTTGTCGCGGAGGAGCTGAGCGAGACATTTCCAAAGGCTCGCATACTCCGGATGGACGCCGACGCCGCGGCGGGAAAGTTCTCGCACGAGACGATACTCGACGCGTTCAGAAACCATGAAGCCGACATACTGATCGGCACTCAGATGGTGACGAAGGGGCATAATTTCCCGGATGTCACGCTGGTCGGGGTTGTGAACGCCGACGCGGCGCTTTATCTTGACGATTTCAGAGCGACCGAGCGCACGTTTGATCTTCTTACACAGGTCATCGGAAGAGCCGGGCGCGGAGTCAGACCCGGGCGCGCGGTGCTGCAAACCTATTCGCCGGACAACGACACGATAATTCTTTCGGCAAAGCAGGATTATGAGAGCTTTTTCGACGGCGCGATCAAGCTGCGAAAACAGCTGGTGTTCCCGCCTTACTGCGACTTCATACTCTTGTCTGTTACCGGCGAGGACGAGCCGGAAGTATTGAGCACGACGCTGAAGCTCGACGCGCGATTGAAGGAGCTTTTCGCGGGTGAGTTCAGCGATTCACCGGCGTATGTCTTCGGACCGATGGAAGCGCCGGTTTATAAAGTAAACAATGTGTTCCGCATGCGGATACTGCTGAAATGTTCAGCGGGAAAGCGCATGCGTGAGATGATAAGGTTATTGCTCGCCGAGTTCGCGAAGGGCAAGGCGAGCGTCGGCGCGGACATAAATCCGAGCTCAATCTGAGACGTCCGGAGCCGCCGCGTGCGTCAGACAACCACACATAAATAACACCACCCGACAAATCAGAAAGGAAAACCAATGGCAAAACTCAATATAGTCAAAGAAGGCGACCCGATCCTCAGAAAGAAAAGCCGCCCGATAACCGTGATCGACGACAGAATCAAACAGCTCGCCGCTGACATGCTCGAGACAATGCGCGCGGCTAACGGCTGCGGACTCGCCGCTGTCCAGGTCGGTAAACTCCGCCGCCTCGTCATAGTCGAGGTCGAACAGAATAAACCCTTCATCCTCATCAACCCCGAAATAATCAAGCGCGAGGGTAAACAGCAGGAGACTGAGGGCTGCCTCTCGATTCCCGGCAAATGGGGAATCACCGACCGTCCGATGACCGTCACCGTCAGGGCTACAAACCTCGATGGCAAGGAATTCACCGTAACCGGCACCGATCTTGCCGCGCGCGCTTTCTGCCACGAGATCGACCACCTCGACGGAATCCTCTTCACCGATAAGGTCGTAAGAATGCTCGACCCCGATGAGGTCGAAGCCTGAGGATAATTCAGCGCAAAACAACCTTTAATCAGCGCTTTTTTCCGAATACCCGATGCCTGACCTGAAATCTCAGGCGGAAAGGAATCAGATCATATGAAATCACGCATACTCTTCATGGGAACGCCCGACTTCGCCGCCGCTTCTCTCGCCGCCCTGATCGACGCGGGAGCTGATATAGTCGGCGTCTTCACCCAGCCCGATAAGCCCCAGGGCAGAAAAAAACTCCTCATCCCCTCGGCGGTCAAATCCTGCGCGCTTGAGCACTCGCTCGATGTCTATCAACCGACGACCCTCCGCTCGGACGAATCCTTCGGACTCATCGAAAAACTCGCTCCCGATATGATAATCGTCGCCGCTTACGGAAAGATCCTCCCCCAGCGCGTCATCGACTACCCGAAGCTCGGCTGTATAAACGTCCACGGCTCGCTCCTCCCGAAATACCGCGGCGCCGCGCCGATCCAGCGCGCTATAATCGACGGTGAGTCTGAGACCGGCGTCACGATAATGTACATGGACGCCGGAATAGATACCGGCGACATGCTCGCGAAGACCGTCGTCAGAATCGAACCCGACGACGACTTCGGAACTCTGCACGACAAGCTCGCCGCCGCCGGCGCGAAGCTCCTGACCGACACAATCCCTCAGCTCGAAAACGGCACGGCAAGGCGCGAAAAGCAGGACGACCTCAAGTCAAACTACGCCGCGAAGATCGAAAACGAGGACTGCCTGCTCTCCTTCGACGACACCGCGAAAAACGTCCACAACCGCATCCGCGGACTCTCGCCATTCCCGCTCGCCGTCGTCGAGCACAACGGAAAGTCGCTCAAACTCGTCGCGTCCGAGATCGCCGACGATGATACACCCCACAAGAACCCCGGCGAGGTCATGAAGCTTGACCAGAAAGGCAACCGCATCGAGGTCGCCTGCCGCGAGGGCTCGGTGTACCTGACCCGCGTTCTGCCTGAGGGCAAGGGAAGAATGAACGCCTCTGACTATATAAACGGTCGCAAAATCGAGCTCGGCGACCGGCTCACGAAAGCGAGCCTGTAATAAATCCGCCATCCGACCGCGATGATAAATCAAAAAGTCAGACGGACAAGCCGACGCTGACCGCGACGCCCGGCGTCCATGGTGTTCAGGTCAATACCGCCGCGCGTTCGCGGTGCACCGGACAGCCCGCCGGTCTTTTTTGAGAAAACGCTGATTTTAAGAAAAACGCTGATTTAAGGTTGTTTTCACGGCGAAAAAGCCCATAAATTCAAGCCTTTTTCGCG
>CAKSOR010000415.1 GCA_934477985.1 uncultured Eubacteriales bacterium | reverse complement strand
CAACAATAGAAAATCTCGGCACTTCGGCACTAAAAAACGCAAAACTCCCTTGTGTTTTTATATAAGAGAAGCGCCCCATATTCTGGAGCGCTCTTTTCGTTTATTTTGCTTTGCTCATGCGCGTTTTAGCGAAGATAACAACTCCGACGACCGCGACAGTCGAAACTATCAGTCCGAGCCAGCCGTTCTTTGTCAGTCCGGCGACGATGTATCCGACGAACGAGCATGCCGCTACCGTCACCGCGTAGGGTATCTGCGTCGAAACGTGGTTGATGTGGTCGCACTGCGCTCCCGCCGACGACATGATCGTCGTGTCCGAGATGGGCGAGCAATGGTCGCCGCACACAGCTCCCGCAAGGCACGCCGAGATGCCGATGATGAACAGCGGGCTGGCGGTGTCGAAGATACCCGAGACGATCGGGATCAGGATTCCGAACGTTCCCCACGATGTGCCGGTCGCGAACGCGAGTCCGCACGCCACCAGGAAGATGACCGCCGGGAGGAAGAGGCTCAGTCCGGAAGCCGCGTTTTCCATGAGTCCGGCGATGAAGTCGCGCGCGCCGAGGATCGACGTCATGTTCTTCAGCGAGGTCGCCAGAGTCAGGATCGTGATTGCCGGGACCATCGCGATGAAGCCCTTCGGCACGCATTCCATTGCCTGCTTGAACGTGATGACACGGCGGCAGATGAGGTAGATGACCGTGACGACAAGCGTTACGATGCCGCCCCACGGAAGTCCGACGAACGCGTCGGTGTTCGAGAAAGCGTCGATGAAGTTCAGCCCGTCGAAGATACCGCCGACGTAGACCAGTCCGAACACGCAGAAGACGATCAGCAGAGCGACCGGAAGGATAAGGTCGATGGTCTTGCCCTTTTCGTTGACCTCAAGCTCCTCCTTTGCCTTGTTGGTCGATTCGCCGGTCGTGAAGAGGTCGCCCTTTTCGATGGCGTTGCGCTCGTGAGTCAGCATAGGTCCGTAGTCGACCATCATCAGCGTCGTCAGCACGATGAAGAGCAGGGTCGTCAGCGAATAATAGTTGAAGGGAATCGCGCGCACGAAGAGCTCGAGTCCCGAGTAGCCTGTGCCCTCGGCGTAGGACGAGACAGCCGCCGCCCACGAGGAAATCGGCGCGATCATGCAGACAGGCGCCGCGGTGGCGTCGATCAGGAACGCCAGCTTGGCTCTCGAAATCTTTTTCGAGTCAGTGACCGGGAGCATGACGCTTCCGACCGTCAGGCAGTTGAAGTAGTCGTCGATGAAGATCAGCACGCCGAGCGCGAAGGTCGCGAGCATAGCGCCGACGCGGGTCTTGATGTGAGTCTGAGCCCACTTTCCGAACGCCGCCGCCGCTCCGGTCTTGTTGATCAGCGCGACCATGATGCCGAGCAGGACAAGGAAGAGGAAAATTCCGGCGTTGTCAGCGACAGCGGGGATCATACCGTCGTCGACCAGCGCGTCAATGACGCCCAGCGGCTTGAAGTTTCCGCAGAAGAGCGCGCCGACGAAGAGTCCGATGAAGAGCGACGAGTAAACTTCCTTGGTGATCAGCGCGAGTCCGATTGCCACGATGGGCGGGACAAGCGCGAAGAAAGTCGCGTAGAAGGTGTTGGTCTGGGCGTCCTCGCCGTCGGCGAATACACCGAGTGAGAGAAGCGCCAGGGTCATCGCGACCAGCATAATGATGCCGATCAGCTTTTTGGTGGATGGACGTTGCATTGTTTTGTTAAACCTCCGAAGAATAAATGGAGAAAGAGGACCACGATGGAAAAAATTATCGCGATCCTCAGCAAAATAATGCGGATTTACACGATAGCTCTCCACGCAAAGCGTGACAGTACGCAGTCTGTTATGGCTGCGTCCCAGCACCCGGCAAACCGGGAGCTTCGGCGGCGGCACCTCACGCGGGCGTTTCCACCCGGCTATTTGCCAGCCGCGCCTCTATCCTTTGTAGACCTCTCTGTCCTTACAATAATCTTACCACTCTTCGGGTGATTTGTCAAGTGGTTTTGCGAAACTTTTGGAAAATTGTGTCTTTATACAAAACAAACGCACGAAAAAAGTGAACGGTTATGTAAAATAACCGTCCACCGGACTGTGAGATTTATTCTCCGGCATGGACGTCGACGTCTATGTACCGGTTCTGTCGGAAGACACGGAATACCTGATCCTTCGTGTTGTCGAAGTGATCGTAGAGATCGTCGACCGTAAGCACCTCATTCCCGTCGATCGAGACGATGATGTCGCCGGCGACAAAGCCGGAATAGCGCTTGGCAGAGGAGTTGATGACCTTGATCATGACGCCGCGGGGAATCCGATAGCGCACTGACTGGTCGTGCGAGACCGCCACGAGCGTGACTCCGTCGCCCGGAACCGAGCGCGAGAGATTGAGCTTGTCGACGATGATGTCCTCGCCGGCGGACATAGGAAAATACAAAGAGCGGTTGTCAGCCACGAAATCACAGGCGACAATTATGCCAGCCGCCGCCGTGACTCCGAGCATGAGAAAAAGCGCCGTGTAAAGCATGATCGAGGAGCGGAGATTTCTGCGATCCTTGCGGAATTCGTAGTCAAGGCGGTTTGAGAGACCGCCGTAGCAGGGCTCGTTGTTTTCAGTATTCCGTTCCTTGGCGCGGGTCTCCTCGCGGGTCAGGTTAGTGAAGCCGAACATAGTTCCTCCTATGAACTCAGGAAATGGACAGAAAATCAAATTCGAGCCTGTTTGCGCCCGAAGCATTTACACTAATATTATACCAGACAAATGTGAAGAATTTAAGCGCTTTTTTTGTTGAAACGTAAAGTTAGTGAGAATATTCGTGAAATGCAATGTAAAGAAATTCCAGTGGGAAATTCTGGTAGTGTTGCATATAAAAGCCGACGGATTTGGTGGGTGATATGTATATCGTTGCAGTTTATCTGATAGCAAACAAATCCCGCAAACAAACCCTTAGCCAGCGCAAAGCAAACACCTACCACCAGCAGAGTGCACGGAGCAACCCCGAATGGGGTTGTGGAGTTTACGGGATGAGTGCCGTGGGAAGCGCACGGCGCGCGAAATGGAGTCGAACGCCTTCCGCAAAGCAAGCAAAGA
>CAKSOR010000414.1 GCA_934477985.1 uncultured Eubacteriales bacterium | reverse complement strand
GTATACAAGCGGAGACCTCATTATAAACGGCGTTTCGACAAAGGACTTCAAGGATCGCGACTGGGATTCCTACCGCAACCACTCGATAGGCTTCGTTTTTCAGTCATATAACCTGATCTCGCACCAGACTGTCTTGCAGAACGTCGAGCTCGCGCTGAGCCTCTCGGGCGTCGGAAAATCCGAGCGCCGCAGACGCGCTGCGGAAGCTCTCGAGCGCGTCGGACTCGGCAATCAGCTTAACAAGAAGCCGAGCGAGATGTCAGGCGGTCAGATGCAGCGGGTAGCGATTGCCCGCGCGATTGTCAACGACCCCGACATAATCCTTGCCGACGAGCCGACCGGCGCGCTTGACAGCGAGACGAGCGTTCAGGTCATGGATATATTGAAGGAAATCGCAGCCGACCGCCTCGTCATAATGGTCACGCATAACCCGGATCTTGCCGAGAAGTACTCGACAAGAATAGTCCGCATGCTGGACGGCACAATTGTCGCCGACTCCGACCCGCTGCGTGAATCCGAGCTTTTGGAGGAACGCGCAAAGGAGGACGAGAACGCGAAGAAGCTCTTCGAAAAGAAGCCTTCCCTCTCGCCGATCACCTCGTTCGGGCTCTCATTAAAGAACCTCTTCACGAAGAAGGGACGCACCGCGCTGACCGCCTTCGCTGGGAGCATCGGAATCATCGGCATCGCGCTGATTGCCGCCGTCTCACAGGGCACGACGAACTACATCGACGCGGTTCAGGAGGACACGCTGTCGTCCTACCCGCTGACTCTCGAGTCTAACCACGTCGACATGTCGTCGCTCATGCAGACCTTCATAAACTCGGCAAAAGCCGACAAAGAGCATGAGAACGACGCGGTTTATCAGAAGCCCGCGCTCTACGAGATGGTCAACGCGATGAGCAATATCGACGCGCGAAAGAACGATCTCGCCGCCTTCAGGAAGTACCTCGAGCGCCAGATCGCCGACAAGGAATCCGAGCTCTCGAACGCTCTGAGCGGCGTCAGATACGCCTACGACCTCGACCTGCTCGTCTACACGAAGAGCGTCGACGGAAAGATCATTCACTCCGACATGCAGGAGCTGATGACCGCGGTCATGGTGAAATACCTCGGCTCGCAGATGAGCGCCTACTCCCAGAGCAGCTCGCAGATGAGCAGCATGTCCTCGATGCTCGGCATGGGCTACTCGGGCACGTGGCAGGAGATGCTGCCCGGACTCGACGGCGAGGTGATCAACCCGATAATCAAGAAGCAATACGATCTCGTCTACGGTCGCTGGGCTGAAAATTACGATGAGGTCGTGCTGGTGCTCGACAAGAATAACGAAATCGCCGACATGACGCTTTACGCTCTCGGACTCAAGTCTGAGGACGACATAAATTCGATAGCCGAGGCGGCGGTCGACCACGAGTCGATAAACTACTCGACCGAAAAGTGGAGCTACGAGGATGTCTGCGGCACTGAGTACCGCGTGATACTCAATCCCGACTGCTACCAGAAGGATGAGTCTACCGGACTCTACACCGATCTGCGCGAGACTACCGCCGGGCTCAAGTATCTTTACGACAACGCGCTGAAGCTGAAGGTCGTCGGAATCATCCGCCCGAACGAGGACGCGGTCTCGTCGATGCTGACCGGCTCGATCTGCTACACCTCTGCGCTGACCGACCACGTGATTGAGAACGCGAAGAACTCAGACGCGATAAAGGCGCAGCTTGACGACGCGAACGTCGACATCTTCTCGGGGCTCGAATTCAGGGACACCGACTCAAAGAGCGAGAGCGCGAAAGCCGCGTCGTTCAGAAATCACGTAAACGTACTCGACGAAGCCGGAAAAGCCGCGATGTATCTGAATCTCATGAGCATTCCGTCAGACGAGGTTCTCGACGCTCAGGTAAGTCAGGTCGTCGCGCCGATGACCCGCGCCGACATGGAGGCGATGATAACAAACGCGATGACCGCCCAGACCGGCATGAGCGAGGACACGATAAAGAACTACATCGCCTCGATGAGCGACGACGACCTCAAGGGCTACATCTCGGATTCGGTCGCCGAACAGGTCAAGGCTCAGTACGCGGCTCAGGTCGCCTCGCAGCTCGCGGCAGTTCCCGCCTCTCAGCAGGCGGCGCTCCTTGACACGAAGCTCGGTGAGATGGACGACAGCGAGTGCGCGAAGTACTATGAGGAGTTACTCACCTTCTCGGATTCGACATATGACGACAACCTGAAAAAGCTCGGCTATATCGAGCTTGACGACCCCGCGTCGATAAATCTCTACGCCGCCGGCTTTGAGGACAAGGACACGATAATCGACGCGATTGCAAGCTACAACGACGGCGTCGACGAGATCGAGAAGATCACTTACACGGATTACGTCGGAATCATGATGTCCTCGGTCACAACGATAATCAACGCGATTACTTATGTGCTCATCGCGTTCGTCGCGGTCTCGCTGATAGTCTCGTCGATAATGATCGGCGTCATCACGCTGATTTCGGTTCAGGAGCGCACGAAGGAAATCGGCATCCTGCGCGCGATCGGCGCGTCGAAACGCAATGTCTCGGGAATGTTCAACGCGGAAACCGTTATTATCGGCTTCACGTCCGGACTTCTCGGCGTGGTTATCACCTACCTGCTCTGCATCCCGATCAACATGATTCTGCATCATCTGACCGGAATCAACAACCTGAGCGCCTACCTCCCGCCGTCCGCGGCTGTGATTCTTGTCGCGATAAGCGTGCTTCTCACCCTCATCGCCGGAATCATCCCGTCAAGATCCGCGGCTAAGAAAGACCCGGTCGTGGCTCTCAGAAGCGAATAAAAATTTCACCGCCTGCGCAAAAACAGGCGGTGTTTTTTTGTTAACTGAATATCTTCCCCGCGGGATTTGCCCCGCCGCGCGTGCCCTCCTCGAAGATCATCGGAAGTCTGTCGCTGAATAAGTGCGACAGATCGTCGAATTGCAGCATCATCGGCGTCGTCACGCCGTTCGGGAAGTTCGCGAACTCAATCAGCGTCACTCCGGTATGCGTCATGTCGAAGCTCGCCCAGAAAATGTGCGGCGGAATCGACAAAAGATGCGCCATCCACGTG
>CAKSOR010000413.1 GCA_934477985.1 uncultured Eubacteriales bacterium | reverse complement strand
ATGACGGAAAATACGCAAGCAGATGCGTGCTTAAGGCGTTAGCCGTGAATTGTGCGGTATTGCCTTAATTCAGAAAGGACAAAAAATGCTTACAAGCAAAATGATCAAGGAAGCCGCGCTCAAGGCGGGAGCTGACGCGTGCGGAATAGCGCCGATCGAGAGGATGAACGGCGCGCCGGATGATATGAATCCGAAATTTTTGTTCCCGAAGGCGAAGAGCATGATCGGGTTCGTGTTCAGGATACCAAGGGGAGTTCAGAGGGGCATCGAAGAGGGAACGCAGTTCTTCCAGTACCCCTCGATGGCTTACGGCGGAATTAACGAGATATTCGCGCCGGCGGTGCTGTATTCGGTCGGTCGACTGATCGAGGACGAGGGCTACGAGGCTTTCGTCTACCGGAACACCGGCGCGCGCGGCTCTGTCTCGGACATGGACGGCTCGCCCGGAAACACGCTCTCGCCCGAGGAGCAGATTGAAGTCTCTGAACACGCCAAGACCGCAACCGCTCATCACCGCAGCGTGCAGTTCACGAGAGCGACCCGAGACGACAACCGCGCGCCCGACCTTCAGTTCCATTTCCGACTCGCCGCCGTCGCCTGCGGACTCGGTGAAATCGGCTACTCGAAGATGCTTCTGACCCCGCAGTTCGGACCGCTTCAGCGCGTCGCGTTCCTGTTCACCGACGCAGAGCTCGAGTACGACGAGATGTACAACGGCGAACCGCTCTGTAAGAAGTGCATGAAATGCGTGCGCGAATGTCCCGGTCAGTGCATTCCGGACATAAAGACCGGAAAGACGATCAAGGTGAACCTCGCCGGAAAGATCTGCGAGTGGGGAGACATCGACATGTGGAAGTGCTACGCCTTCTACACCCACGCCGGACGCTATTTCAATCCCTTCGTCCCCAAGGAAGTCTGGGACGAGAACAAGAACGGAGATCTCGACCTGATGGAGGGCAAGGCTCAGTCGAGCGAGCACGAGATAATGAAGGTCTACACCGCGCTATCGAAGTACTTCCCGAGCTGGGTCGGCTACAATATGGCTAAGTGCGGCGGATGTATCCGCGCCTGCGTCTCGATGCTCGAGCAGCACGGATGTATGAAGGACAGATTCGAAGAGCCTCTGCGCACCCGCAAGAAGCCCTGGAAGCTCGACAGGTAAAGGAGTCGCGTAATGAAGAAATTAACCTCTCAGATGATAAAGGAAAAAGCGGCGGAGCTCGGCGCACAGGTCTGCGGAATCGGCTCGCTTGACAGCTTCAGGGACGAGATACCGGGGCGCGACCCGAAGTTCATTCTCCCGAAGGCAAAGTCGATCATCGGTTTCGGCTTCTCAGTCCCGCGCGGACTCTACCAGTCGATGGAGCGCGACGCCGCCTATTACGCCTACACAACGCTAGGCGTCAAGTACATAGACGAGGAATTCGCCGAGATATTCTTACTCAAGATCGGCGGAATGATCGAGGACTGTGGCTATGATGCCTGTCTTCAGAAAT
The DNA here is from genome assembly GCA_934477985.1 of uncultured Eubacteriales bacterium. Lineage (GTDB taxonomy): Bacteria > Bacillota > Clostridia > Oscillospirales > CAG-272 > Flemingiibacterium. The sequence goes on along the minus strand of CAKSOR010000413.1, from coordinate 1,601 downwards.
CCGTCCCCAACCTCCGCATCAAAGGCGACCACGAGACAAACCCTGAGGTCAGCGACACCTACGAGCTGGTTCACGCCGTTCCGGTCGACCCCGGAAAGCCCGCTCCCGATGTCATAATCGACTTCGGCAGGGCAGCGAAAGCCTGCGGAATCGGCTCGACCGGGCGCTCCGGCAAGGTGCTGAGTCCGAAATACGGTCCGTTCATCCGCTACTGCTTCATAATCACAGACGCTGAGCTCGAGCCCGACAAGCCGCTTGAGAACGATGTCTGTGACGGCTGCGGACTCTGCGAAAAGGCATGTCCCGGTCACGCGATTTCCGACGGAAAGCTCGACACCTGGCAGTGCTCGGTCTACTACAAAGGCGCGCACAAATCGAATCCCTTCATGACAAGCGAGTTCCTGAAGGACGATCCCGAACGCGAGAAGATAATTAACGGCGATAAGCATTTTGACGCTGAGTCGGCGCGGGCAATCTACCCGAAGCTCAATTTCCTGCCGCAGACTCAGTGGGGCTACGCGCCCTGCCTGTGCGGGAGAAAATGCGATGTCGCCTGCCACAGGCACTTGAAGGAGGTCGGAAGAATATGAATCTACAAGCTGAAATAATCTCTCTCGCAAAAGAGACAAACGCCGACATAATCGGCTTTTCGCCCGCTTCGAGATTTCCGGCGGACGATCCGGTCTTCAGGCTTCTGCCGGAGGTGAAGACGGTCATCGGACTCGCTTTCAGAGTGCTTCGCGGCTCTTATCGCGGCATCGAGGAGGGCTCGACCTACTATCAGTACACAACTATGGGCGTCGAGACGCTTGAGGAAACCGTCATGCCGATGACGCTCGTCAGAGTCGCGCAGCTTATCGAGGACGAGGGCTTCACAGCGCTCCCTCAGCGCCGCCACGAGCAGATAATCGCCGATAAGTACGACACGAACCCGGAAGTCGATTTCACCCGCACCTGGCGCGGTGTAACCGCCGAAACCCAGATGAACTTCGAGGATGCCGCGGTTAAATGCGGACTCGGAGAGCTCGGACTGCACGGCGCTCTGCTGACCGACGAGTTCGGACCCTTCGTCAGATACTGCTTCATACTGACCGACGCCGAGCTTGAGCCGACGCCGATGTATACGCCGCACCTCTGCGACAAATGCGGCGAGTGCGTCAAGGGCTGTCCGGGTCACGCGATCTCGCCCGCCGGAAAGCGCGACAACTGGCGCTGCGCGGTCTACTACAACGGCGCGAACGGCACTAAAAACCCATTCATGCCGCCCTACGCGCTCGACAGGTTCGAGGATCGGCTCGACATCATCGCCGGAGAGGCTGAGATCGATCGTGAGAAGGCGAAGGCAATCCTCCACGAGCTCTACTTCTATCCACCGGCGCAGCACGCTTACCAGTGCTCGATCTGCGGACGCGCCTGCGACATGGCGTGCTATGTCCACCTCGAGGAAAAGGGCGTGCTGACGAGGAAATTCAAGGACAGGTTCAGATACCGCGAGCCCTGGAAGTTCAAGGTCGAGGACTTCGACATCAGTAAAAAAGATGAAAGCGAGAGTTAAGCTAATCGGCGGCGGGTTCGCCGACGCCCAGCTCAGGATAACCGAA
>CAKSOR010000412.1 GCA_934477985.1 uncultured Eubacteriales bacterium | reverse complement strand
ATATTATACCACGCAAAACAGATTTTGTCAAGCCCTTTTCACAAAAAAAATCCGCCGGACTTCCGTTTCAGAAAGTCCGGTTTACTTTTTCTCTCAGGATAATCCTGATAAGTGCCCTCGGATCAGCGTTTTCTCAGCACCTTCATAACGCCGCGGAGAATCGGCATGAAATTCATCGCCAGTATCAGGAAAACTCCGATTATCTGCACAATAATCCAGCCCTGAAGCTCGAAGATCATGAATACAGCCTGAAATCCGATCACTATCGTATTCGCGATCAGCTTCTTTTCGTGTATGTCGAACCAGATGAAGTGCCTCGTATTCACCGCGCGGATGATGAACACTATCACATACGAAAGCAGAGTCGCAAGCGCCGCGCCGTTCGCTCCCATCGTCGGGATCATTATGAGGTTCAGGATTATATTCGAACCCGCGCCCACCGCTGAGGTCACGAACGACTGCACGCTCTTCTTATCGACCAGATAGACGCTTCCCATGAAGGTCACAAGGCTTGACGCCACAGTCGCCATTATCAACAGCGGCATATATCTCCACGCCTCGTAATACGCCTTGCTGAACATTATCATTGAGATCACCTTGGCGAACGCGATCAGCCCAGCCGCCGAGATGAACATCAGTCCCTGAAAGCTGTCGAACACGGTTCCGAAAAACGCCGCGTGCGCTCTTCTCGAGCTATGGTCGCGCTCGGTCACCGCCGAGAACTGCCACGCCTCGATGAACATGCCAGAAAGCAGAATCAATATCGTCGGTATCTTGAATGCGGCGCTGTATATTCCGTTGACGTCATCGCCGATCATTCCCTTGATCATGAAGCGGTCGGAGACATTCACTATCCACCAGAACACCGTCGTCGGTATCAGCGGCAGGCTGTAACGCAGCATATCGCGCATCAACCAGTAGTTGAAATATTTCGGCCGTATCGCGTAATCGAGTCTCACAAGCCAGAAGAGCATTGCCGCTACCAGAAAGTCCGAGATGATCGTGCTCAGCACGTAACCGATGACCGACAATTTGAAGACGACGAGGAAGAGAATGTTAAGCACAACAATTACCGCCGTGCCGATGATGCCCTGAACCGCGAAGAGCGTCGTCATTCCGCGCGCCCTCACGTACTGCGCGAAGAGCGAATGGATATTCGCCGCGAAGGTGTAAAGCACGATCAGCCACATATATCCGTCGAAGTACTCGAAGGAGTTCAGCAGCGGGAAGAGAATCAGTATGATGATTGTGCCGAGCAATATCACCGCGAAACCGGTTGTCAGCACACATTTGCGGTTGAGATTCTGGTCGAGCGTATATCGGAAGACCGTCTCGCAGATACCGAGCGCCATTATCGGCATCAGCAGATTTGCGCTCTGGGTGATGATGTCAGCAGACGAGTACTCCGCTGGCGAAAGGCATGCGGTGTAGAGCGGGACAAGCAAAAAGACGATCAGCTTCGAGGCTATCGTCCCGAGTCCGATTATCGCTGTATTCGACAGAAGTCGCTTATATTTTCTTTCCATAAAATTGAATGTCCGATCCGATCAGAATAGTGGCGACAGAATGCGCAGAACACTCATCGTCAGCGCGTGACGGCGCTTGATCTTCTTGTATTTTTCTTTTGTTATCTCCTCACAGCGGCTCATCGTATCGAGAAAATCGCGCTTGACGTCGATTACAGCCGGGCTGTCGTAGAGAAGCGCCGCGCACTCAAAGTGCAGGTAGAGACTCCGGTAATCGAGGTTTATAGAGCCGACGACCGCGACTGAGTCGTCGCTGACACAGGTCTTCTGGTGGATGAAGCCCGGCGTGTATTCGTAGATTTTTACGCCGCTGTCAAGCAGCTCTCCGTAGAAGCTCCGGGTCGCCGTGAAGACGTACTTCTTGTCCGGGATTCCGGGTGTGATTATCCGGACGTCAACGCCGGATTTAGCGGCAAAGCAGAGCGCGGTTACAAGCTCGTTGTCGGGTATCAGGTAGGGAGTCGTTATATAGATGTAGTCGACCGCTTTGTTGATGAGGTCGAAGTAGACGAGCTCGCCGACGTGCTCTCCGTCAAGCGGGGTGTCGGCGTAGGGCTGGCAGAAGCCCTCTCCGGCGATTCTGAAGCTCTGATCCTTTGAGGGGAGATACGCCTTTATATCCGCGTCGATCGGCTTTGAGACATACCAGGTCTCAAGGAACATCATCGTGAAGCTCCTCACGGCGTCGCCGCGGATCATTATTGCCGAGTCCTTCCAATGACCGTATTTGTCGTAGACGTTGATATACTCGTCGGCGAGGTTTACTCCGCCGGTGAAAGCGGTGTGACCGTCTATGACGACTATCTTGCGGTGGTCGCGGTTGTTCTGGATTACGGTCGCGAGCGGCATGAAGGGGTTGAAGATCATCGTCTTTATCCCGAGGCTTTCGAGAATCCTGTCGTAGTTCTTCGGGAGGGTGGACATGCAGCCCATGCCGTCGTAGATGAGTCTCACCTCAACGCCCTCCTTGACCTTCGCGATCAGGATCTTCAGTATCGTGTCCCACATCAGACCTTCCTGGATTATGAAGTACTCAAGGAAGATGAACTTTTTGGCGGTTTTCAGCTCGCGGACAAGCCACTCGAATTTCGACTCGCCGCTCGGAAGATAGACCTGGTAGGTGTTCGTGTAGACCGGAAAACCGGCTTTGTTCGTGAGATACGAGGCGTGCGCGGCTTTTGTGCGCGACTTGTGGCGGAGAGCGTCGGATATCGACCTGTCCTGCGTCATGTAAGGCGCGACGGCTTCTTGAGCCGCGGCGGCTTTTTTCCTGAATCTGTGAGTTGACGATTGCAGCGACGCGGCGATGTACATGAGTCCGCCGAAGAGAGGGAAGGCTAAGATCATCACCGACCACGTGAGCTTGTACGCGGGATTCTGCCGGCGGTTGACGACGTAGACGACGACCAGAAGGCTGATTATCGTCAGAAGTACGTTAAGCCAGATCGCGGATGAGCCGAGCACCACGAGCGCGGCGATGAACCCGAAGATCTGGAGCGCCGCGAAGAAGGCGGTTATGACGAGTCTTCCGGTAAAGCTCTTGAGATATTTGCGCCGGTATCTGGTTTTCATTCCGTCC
>CAKSOR010000411.1 GCA_934477985.1 uncultured Eubacteriales bacterium | reverse complement strand
GTTCATTCCTGCGCCCGTGGGAGTGGTCGCGATTCCGCTTGATTAACTTTGAAATGTTCTTAAAATTCATTTTGTCCAAATCAACTATGGAGGATATTTATCATGGCTGATAACAATACCAAGGTCGAGAAGACCGAAAAGCCCGTCGGAGCGGCTGATTCCAAGCCGGTCGACACGAAGTCCGACACCAAAGCCGACGCGAAACCCGCTGACACCAAGCCGTCTGACACGAAGCCCGACACGAAGTCGTCGTCGAAGCCCAAGAACGACATCATGGGCGACGGCACCGATGACGGCGATCTGATACTCGAAAACGAGCGCGTCTCGATCCCGCTCACGCCTGAAAACGCGAAATTCTCGCGCTCCGGCGGCGGTCTGATCACGCTCGACATCACCAACGACAAGGGCGAGCCCGAGCACTTCGAGCGCGTCGTCATCCTGCGCTCCTTCCCGGTCACCAACCCGAACGAGTTTTTGTCGGTCCGCGAACCCGACTCCAAGAAGCAGGGACGCGGCAAGGAGATCGGCATGATCCGCCACATGTCGGACTTCGACGAGGCTACGCAGAAGCTCTTCGAGGAGGAGCTCGACCGCCGCTACTTCACGCCTGAGCTCCAGAAGATCACGTCGGTCAAGGACAAGTTCGGCTATCTCTACTGGGATGTTCTTACAACGGCGGGTCACGTCACGTTCGTTCTGAACAATCCCTTCTCGAACATCCGTATCCTTGAGGACGGGCGAATCCTGATCAACGACATCGACGGAAACGTCTTCCAGATCTCCGACCCGAAGAAGCTCGACCCTGCAAGTCTCAAGAAGATCGAGATCTATCTGTGACGATCCGAAAAGGAGAAATTTCTCATGAAACTTTTGTTTGACCTTCCTGAGAAGGAGAAAGCGGCGTTTGACGGCGCGGTCGGCGTCGGCGAGAAGCTGATGTACTGCGTGCCGTTCAACATACTCGACGACAAGTTCGTGAATGGGTTCATCGCTATAACAAATCTGCGGATTTACAAGATTCTCGACGACAAGGTGCTCGAGGTCTACGACATCGCGGGCGCGACCGACTTCAGAACCGAGGTCATGTACGGCTCCTGCGGCTTCTACGGCAACTTCGGGAAGGGTACGACCCTTATCTGTCAGTTCGTCTCCGGACGCCATCTGCCGCGCTACGCGGTCCTTGTGAAGGCGTGCGAGATACTCGCCGAGGATCAGTCGAAGACCGAGCCGATCACAAACTCCGAGCGCGAGCGGTTCTGTCCGAAATGCGGACGCCCGTTTGTACGCGGAACGAATATCTGCCCGTACTGCCTGGATCACATGGAGGTCTACAAGAAGATCTTCGCGATGACCAAGGGTCTGAGGCTCATGATGTGCTTTCCGTTCATCGTGGCTGTATTCAACGTCATCTTCCAGTTCGTCGTCCCGCAGATTCAGAAAATCGCTTTAAACAACTACATACTCAACGAGGAAGCGCACGGAATCCATTCCGAGATGGTGCATTTCGCTCTGATTGTCGTCGCGATCATCTCGCTTGACCTCTTCCACCGCGCGCTCGCGGTCTTGCAGAGCCGGCTCTCGGCGATCACAGGTAACCGCTTCACGCTTATGATGCGCGCGCTGCTCTACGAGAAGATTCAGTCGCTGTCGCTCTCGTCGATCCAGCGCAAGTCGACCGGCGACCTTATGGGACGAATCAACGGCGATGTCGGCGTGGCGCAGGATTTCGTCGTGAACCAGCTGCCGAACCTCTTCATTCAGATCTTCTCGTTCCTGACCGGACTCGTCGTCATGCTGACGATAAGCCCGCTGATGGCGCTCTTCATCTTCGTGCCGATTCCGTTCGTCGTCTTCCTTATCTCGAAGTTCTGGGCGTTTGTGCAGCTTCGCAACCGCCGTCTCTGGGTGCTCGGGCAGAGAACCAACCACCTTTTGCAGGACATCCTGAACGGTATCCGGGTCGTCAAGTGCTTCGGACGCGAGAAGAGCGAAATCGAGCGCTTCAAGGACTCCTCGGTCGCGCACGCGACTCAGAACGAGTCGAACGCGAAGATTTTCGACACGATCTTCCCGCTGCTTGGCTTCGCGATTCGGCTGGGAAGCTATCTTATCATGCTGTACGGAAACATCAAGCTCTTCAACGGCGAGATGAAGGTCGGTACTCTCCACCAGATCAACTCCTACGCGAATATAATTTATTCGCCGCTGATGTACATAACCTTCATTCCGAGAACTATCTCGAACTTCTTAACGAGCCTTTCGAAGATATTCGAGATCCTCGAGGAGAATCCCGAGGTGCAGGACATCAAGCTCCCGCTCGATATCCGCATTGAGGGCGAGGTCGACGTCAAGAACGTGACTTTCGGCTACGAGAGCTACAATCCGGTGCTTGAGAACGTTTCGTTCCATGTCAATCCAGGCGAGATGATCGGTATCGTCGGACATTCCGGTTCGGGCAAGACGACGCTCATCAACCTTCTGATGCGTCTTTACGACGTCAACGAGGGCGCGATTGAGATCGACGCCGTCAACATCAAGGACATCTCGCAGAACGCGCTCCGCTCGCAGATCGGTATCGTCCTTCAGGAGACCTTCCTGTTCTCGGGAACTATCCGCGACAACATCCGCTACGCGATGCCTCACGCGACCGACGAGCAGGTCATCGCTGCCGCGCGGATTGCCAACGCGCATGATTTCATCCTGAATCTGCCTGAAGGCTACAACACGATGGTCGGCGAGAAGGGCTATTCGCTCTCGGGCGGCGAGCGTCAGAGAATCGCGATTGCCCGCGCGGTCATCCACAATCCGCGTATCCTCATCCTCGACGAGGCGACCGCCGCGCTTGACACCGAGACTGAAAAGCTGATTCAGGACTCCCTGAACAAGCTCACCGATGGACGCACGGTTTTCGCGATCGCTCACCGTCTCTCGACGCTCCGCAACGCAGACAAGCTCCTGGTCCTCGACAAGGGGCGCGTCGCTGAATTCGGCACGCATACCGAGCTCCTCGAGAACAAGGGTATCTACTACAAACTCGTCATGGCTCAGCGCAAAATGGCTCAGTCTGTCATCGAACAGCAGGGCATCAAAGGAGCTTGAGTTTCACA
>CAKSOR010000410.1 GCA_934477985.1 uncultured Eubacteriales bacterium | reverse complement strand
CGGACAGTCTGTGAGACACAACAAAAATCGTCTTTTTGCCTTTCTGGGATAGCAGATACTCAAAAATAGAATCCTCGGCTATGGGATCTATCGCCGCCGACGGCTCGTCAAGTATCCATATATCGGAGTTTTTATAAAACGCCCGCGCGAGACATATGCGCTGACTCTCTCCGCCCGAAAAATCGACGCCGGTTTCCCTGAAGGATTTCCCGCAGACCGTTTCATATTGTTCCGGAAGTGCCTCAATGAACCTGTCACACTCGGAAAAGCGCGCCGCGTCGCGGATACGCTCTCCGTCGTTTCCGGAAAAGGCAATGTTTTCCTCAACGGAAAGCGCGAAAAGATGATAGTTCTGAGGTAAAACTCCCTGCAAGCGATACCATTCGTTCCCGTCATATTTTTTGAGATCCCTGCCATTTATCAGAACCGCGCCTTCGCTCGGGTCGTACAGCCGGGTCAATACTTTCACAAGCGAGCTTTTTCCCGCCCCGTTCGGACCGACTATACTCACAAGACTGCCGGCGGGAACTTTGAAGGAAATGTCGCTCAGAACACGTTTTATGTTGTCATTACCAGAATTATAATCAAGACAGACATTCCGGCACTCAATATTCTGAATATCGGTATCAATATTCTCACGTGTATCGTTGATGATTTCATTCTTTATCCCGCAGAACTCGCGATGATGCTCAAGCGTGAGAGCCTCGCGGTTCATCTGCGACAGCATACTTACAAAATTCTGCGTGTACGCGATGAAGTTCTCCACCGCCGCGCATAACAGGAAGAACTGACCGATCGTGAAATGTCCACTGTAGGTTCTGAACATGATATAGGCGTAGTATACACACACCGGAAGCGTGCTGATTATGTAGCTCAGAATCGAAAACGAGCTGCTGTGTCTGAACTCGCGGACAGAGAATTCGGATATTATTTCATGCGACCTGCTCAGCTTGTTTTGCAGATAGGTAAACAAACCGTATATCCGGAGTTCCTGAAGATTGCTTTTGCTCAGCAGAAGGTCAAGCAGAAAAGAGTAGCGCCGTTTTTCCGGCGTTGACTCCACCAATATCTTATCCTTGTACGCGTCGACCTTTGCGGTGATTAGATATGTGATTATGATCGAGACCGCCAGAATAAGTATGATATACCATTCAAGCTCCCGAAGAATATAAATGTACGATATGTAGGTTATCACGTTGCCGATGAAATCGAAAGGACGCCTGACAGTATTCTTCGCAATATTATAGTCATAAAGATAACCGTTCTTTATGATATCGTATGTTTCAGGGTCATCAAAGCAGTTGTTGTCAATACGCCCGAGGATCCCGGATGAATCCCTGTGCCCGTGCAACTTCAGCTTTGAAAAGCTCCTTTTCTCAGCTCGCTGAACGACCGCGAAATATACGCTGAACACAATCGAATCAAGCAGAAAATAGAGAATCGCCGGAGAGCACACCGAAAAGAATGTCTTAAGCGACATACTGTCAAAGCTGTCAGCCGAAAGATTCCCTAAAAACGCTGCCGGAAGAACCGTCGATGCGATCGAGAAAAGCGGATTCATTATCATGCCGAGAGCCATCAGAAAAATCAGGGCTTTTCCGTGATCCCAAAGGACACTGTACGCTTTTCTGATATCAGACCAACCTGTTTTTATCCTTTCGGCAAAACGATTGGATGATCTGCTGTCTTTCACATATATTACCTACTTTCCGGAATGAAATCACAGTATTCAGATGGAATAGTGCCTCGCAAATTACAGTTTTCAATAAAGCTATCCATATATTCGCTCCATATGATTTCTTTTTCGCCTTGAATATACTGCAACCATTCTCGGTAAGATAAATATAGTTGAGGACAATCAAGAAACATTGTACATGGTTTGAACATAAAGTCCTCAGTGATAGTCCATTTCATTGTTCCAGCTCCACATTGAAAGCAGCGATTCTTGTAAACTTTCTCCGTCTCACGAACGATATCTTTGGTTCTATATCCATCTCGCCCCCAATCATCAATCATAATTTTTCCATAAAACTTTTTTCCAAGTTCGCGAAGGGTGCGATATGCATACTTTTTTTCACCTTGAGATAGAATCCAATGGCAATTTTTTTCATTTGGATACTCTAATCTACCTATCTTATTTGCGAGTCCAGGAATAAACTCGTTTGCTCCAAGCGAATATGCCGTTGCGACATAGCTATTCAGTTCTTTTACATTATGCTGGTTAATAACCAGAGAAATAGAAAATTTTATATCAGCTTCTTTTAAAAGTCTGCATGATTCGCAGAGAGCTGTGAATCCATCATGAATACCGGTATTTTCGAGATATTCTCTATCTGAAAGACCATAAATTCCAATGCTTAGTGCCTTTACACCCTTAAATATATCTATCGGATAATTTTTTATCAAAATACCATTTGTATTTAATTCTATTTCTTTGTTTTTGAATAAATGCATTATCCGTTCGAATTCCGGATGCAACAAAGGTTCACCGCCAGTCAAATGCACAATCTGAAATTGTTCGCACAAATCAGAATTTAACTTCAGAATATCAGAATACTCCAAATACCTAATAATCCCATCATTGGCTTTTTTAAAACAATGACTGCAATACGCGATACAAGCGTTTGTAAGTTCCAAAGCAATTCTATAAGGATAATACTTACCTTCATAACCAGTGATTGATATTGATTGCTTCTCATTATTTTCGATTTGGTTAGGAACGAATATACCCATTGTTTCGAGTTTATTGAAATAATTTTCAATAAGCTCCTTAACTTTCACTCTTTCTTCGGTTAAAACATTTATTGTTTTGAGAAAATTTGATATTACATTGTCGCGGTTATCATACTCAAGTGCATTCATCACAAGTTCCAGTTGTACTGAATTCAATAAAAAAGACTCCCCACTTCTTAAACCAACAACTGCATATTCTCCAATACGATGAATATATTTTATGTTATTCGCTATCATTGTTAACTCCCTTCATGCGACTATATTATATAGCCGATCAAAAACCCATACCAATCGTCATAACATTCAAAAAACATTACAAGTTTTTACCGTTTTAGCAACATTATTAAAGCAATGTCTGTATCTGCGCCACAATAC
>CAKSOR010000409.1 GCA_934477985.1 uncultured Eubacteriales bacterium | reverse complement strand
CGCCTGCGCTGCGCGACCGCGCAGCGGTCGCGCAGCCCGGCGCGCGGAGCGCGCCGGTCGGGGGTGTCGGGGGTGTCCCCCGACAGGTCGCAGGCGGCGCGAAGCGGCGTCCGTTCCCGCCGGTAGGCGGGGCGGACGGGAGCGTGAGCTCCCGCCTGCGCTGCGCGACCGCGCAGCGGTCGTGCAGCCCGTCCGGCGGCGGAAGCCGCCGGACGGTACCGGGCAGGGGTGTGGGGGCGGCAGCCCCCGCAAGGCTCGCCACGCGGTTATTTGAGTCTTTGCAGTATGGCGACCTTTTCGTTCGAATATTTGTACGCGTTCTCGAAGTCGCCGCAGCATTTGCAGCAGTGCTCGAGATCGCTGTAGAGATCGTACAGAACGCTCGGCGGAAGCGCTTCCCGGATCAGCGGGATCATCAGCGATTTCGCGTTCAGATATTCCGCCTCGGTCATTTCGAGCTTCGCCTCGATGTGGTCGCGGATCAGCCCGTGCGGAAGCCGCTCGAGCAGCGGAGTCAAAGCCAGCCGGTATTCAGCCGCGTGTTTGTCCGGCTCGGAATACGCTTTTCCGACCGAGTCGCTGAGCATCTCGCGGGCGATCACATAGATCGCCCGCCCGTTGTCGGTGAACACCATGTCGCTCAGCCGTTCGAGCTTCTCGGCGGGACATTTCTGCCCGGTCGTGCCGTTTATCAGCATCCGGCAGGTCAGCGCCTTTGTCCGCGCGTTTGAGACGTCGAATCCCTTCGGGTCGGGCATCTGGTCGACGCGGTTCAGCAGATCTATCGCCGAGTTCAGCTTTCCGACGCGGAAAAGCTCGATCGAGTGCTCGGTCATCGCCGTGATCAGTATCTCGCGGAGCTCATCGTCCGGCTCGGCGTCAGGATATTTCGAAATGTGCGAGTTCCAGCGGTCGATGACGTCCGAATAACGGTTCTTCGCGAGCAGCCTGCGCAGCTCGTGTGTGATCCGCTCGGCGAAATACCCGCCAAGGTCGCCAAGCAGCGCGCTCGGCGGCATGCCCAACTTCTCGGCTATCGTGCAGAGCGTGGACAGCGACGGAAGCGCCGCGCCGTTCTCGATTCTGCTCAGCATGTTGCGCGTCAGATCCTCTCCGGTCAGCTCTCCCTGAGTGAGCCCGAGACTCAGCCGCGCCGCCTTGATATTCGCTCCCAGTCTCTCCGGGAGCCCGTCAGGACCGCTCGGTCGGCGGCTCATTCGCTGTCGCTTATCCCGGCAAGCGCTTTGAGTTCAGGGAGGCTCTCGGCGGTGCGCAGGACAGCGGCTTTTGCGGCGGAGCGGCGTTTGTCGAGCAGAGCCGAGATCTCATCATCGGCTGACTTCATCGAGGCGTTCAGCGTGTCGAATCCATCGTTCACGAGCTCATTGAGCTTGCGGTTGATCGCGGCGACAGCGGCGGTGTAGCGCGCGTCAAGCGTTTTTGCCATTTCAGCCTGACGTTCGTTCAGTTCGCGGTTCTTTTCCTCCGACTCGCGAAGGGTCTTCGCGGCTTCGATCTCGGCGTCGGACTTGATCTGCTCGGCGCTCGAGGCGGCTTTCATCATGAGCTCGCCCATCTTCTGCGACATCAGATCGTAATCGCGCAGCTTCCCGGCGCAGTCCTTGTAGCGTTCGGCGTCGGCTTTCAAAGCGGCGATCTCGTCGTCGCGTGCCTTGAGTTCGGCGTTCAGCGAGTCAATCTGAGACTTGCTCTCGTCGAGTCGCTTGTTCTGTTCCTCAATGAGGGCGTTCGCGCGTTCAAGCTCGCCGGTCGTGTCTGCCGGGCTTTCGGAAGACGCTTCATCGACCTTCGCGCGGAGCGATTCCGATAGTTCGATGAGATCGTCGAGCTTTTTCTCGTATTCAGCTTTTTCCTTGGCGAAGCTCTCGCTCAGTGAAGCGATGTACTCGTTCACGTCCTGCTTGTTGTAGCCGCCGACGGCGCCGCGGAAGATTGGTCTGTCGTTTTGCATCTTTTTCCTCCAATTACAAAATTCAGCTTAACGCTGCCCCGTCAAGATAGTTTACCCGACTGGGGTAATTATAGTTTACCACAAATTTTTGAATTTTTCAAGTCATAGGAAATATTTTTTCGGAAAATGTTGATTTTGAGCGAGAAATGTATTATAATATATTATGGAGACGCCGAGCGGGGACGTAAATCCACAAAACGCGACCGAAGTCATTTACCGCGAGCTCCGGATTTGCCCGGAGTATCCGCAGATGTCTGGCGGGCAGCGGCTTCCGGTTGAGCTTTTTGCTCAAGCGCGGGGATTCCAACCGCCCCATAGCGCGCGGGTCAGTGTCAGCGAGTCCGGCGTGCCGCAATCAACTGAGCGATTGAACCTACGACATCGACAAGTTCCGGCGCGCCACTATCCGCGGGGCGTCAGTACCCGCATGAGAAGTAATCAAAGCGTGTGCGCGGGATCATTGCATTTCGGTTGGCGTCAGAAACTTACGATACATTTTATTTTTCAGGAGAGAATATTATGAAATACTTCACGATGAGCTTTGACGACGGAACAGTGCAGGACCGTCGGTTCGTAAAGATCATCAACAGTTACGGGCTGAAATGTACCTTCAACCTCAATTCCGGGCTTTTCTGCACGAAGCACGACATCGTCCACGAGGGAATCAAGGTCAATCACGACGAGATCGACCCTTCCGAGGTTCACGATCTCTACGCCGGACACGAGGTCGCGGCGCACACCGTCACCCACCCGAATCTGCTGAAATGCACGCCCGACGAGGTCATTCATCAGGTGAAGGACGACGCGCTCGCGCTTGAGAAGCTCTGCGGCTACAAGATCGTCGGCATGGCTTACCCCGGCGGACCCTTCTTCAACGACGAGACGATACGGCTGATCACCGAAAACACCGATATTTTCCTACGCCCGCGCGGTCGGCTCGCACTTCACGCTGAAGCTCCCTGAGCGCCTGATGGCGTGGTATCCGACCTGCCAGCTCCATCCGAAGGAGTACGAGTCGATCGAGCGCGTGACGGCTGAGTTCCTCGGCTACGAGGGCGGGGAGGACAAGCTGTTCTACCTCTGGGGACACAGCTTTGAGCTCGACAAGTTCGGCAACTGGGACTGGTTCGAGCGGTTC
>CAKSOR010000408.1 GCA_934477985.1 uncultured Eubacteriales bacterium | reverse complement strand
ATTGGAGTTTTCACGCGAAAAAGACTTGAATTTATGGGCTTTTTTCGCGTGAAAACAACCTTAAATCAGCGTTTCCTCAGAAAAGCCGCTTTTGTTGAATTGTGCGGCTGCCGACGCATGAATAAACTGAAATGCAGTTTGTTCAGCAGACATTAAGCACACTCTGTCAAAAAGTCAGGCATTAATCGTCGGACCGGCACGGTATGACAGCGGTCAGTCCACCGTCAGAGCCGCGTCCGACACGCATAGCACGGACAGGTTCCAGGCGTTATCACTCAAACAGCTCGCTCATGAAAATCTTCCGCGCGTCGCTGTTGATCTCATCGTACATCGCCGAGAGCAGCTCATCCGCCTTGCCGCACTCGCCCGGAGTGTGCATCAGCTTCGAGAGCTCGTCGACCTTTGTGTGCCAAAGCGCGCTGTATGCCGGATAGAGCTCGCAAGCTGCCATCCGCTCGTCTGGCGTCAGCGGGCAGATCGCGCGGTAGCCGTCAAGGAAGCTTCTGAAGACAGCGGGACGATCCTGCTCGGTAAGTCCCTCGGCGAGCTTCGACTCGTTCGCCATCAGGAGTCCTTCGAGGATCATGTCGCCGATGAGAGTTTCGTCGCCGGCGTTGTTGAAGTCGAACACGCCGAGGCGGTCGCCCGCGTTGTAGAGATTGCTGACCGCGATGTCGCCCTGAACGGCGCTGCAAGGGAGCCGTCCCCAGACATCGGCGGCGCTCGCCAGCTTGCGGTCGTAGATCGTGATTATCTCGCGGCAGATCTCGGGTTTCGTGCAGAAGCGGTGCGGGTAGGAAACCGACTTTATCATGCTCGCCTCGGCGTGCTCGGCAAGCTCGCGGAAAGCGTCGATGCCGCTCACGCGGTTCTGACCAAGCGCGTTGAACATCGTCGGAGCGCCGATCTTGAAGTTGTCGCGGAATGAGAGGCGATGTATACGCGCTATCAGCTTTCCGGCTTCGCGCGCGATGTCGGTGTCGACCGCGGAGGTCTCGCTCTCGGCGAAGTCCTCGAGGACGACGTTCACGCGGACGCCGTCGATATTGCGCTCAAGGCAGTAGCTGCCGGAAGCGGAATAATGCTCGGGAGTGGCGATTCCGTTGCGGCGGAGATGCTCGGCGAAGACGCACTGACGCTCAATCTCGGCGTGCGAATGGCTGGGCTCGCGGATGAGCTTGAGCACAAGCGGACCGCGGTGCTTGACCTCGACTTTCGCGACGATCTTGATATTGTTGTCGGCGTTCTGGCGGTTGATGAAATATTCTACATTGGTAACAGTGGCAGAGATGCCATACTCGCGCAGCACCGGCGCGAGGAGTTCGGGTGTGATATTCATAGATCATTCCTCCGTAAATTTGTCTTTCCTATATTATACTACAAAATCGCGCGTAATGCAAGTATATTGCGGAAAAAATCAGAAATAATAAGCTTGTCCGGTGCCGCGGACGCCGGACAGAGCGGCAGGCAATGAGCCTGAGCAGCCAGATCAGTCCACCAGATCTTCATCGGACAAATCACACGTGGCTGCCAATCATCCGACTCCGACACAAAAGCGGTGATAAGACCGGCATTCCGCCGGCGTCAAGCGCTTCCGGTGGAAGGAATAAAAAGTGTCCGCAAAATCCGGAATAACCGAAAAAGCTGACAGCACCGCGACTAAGGGCTGACGCGCAACTGGATTTCGGAGAAGACTGGTCGGACTTCATCTGTAAAACAGCCGGATTGACGCCGGACATTCCCGGTGAAAGCGGTACAAAAGTGGTTTATGCCGGGTCACAGGCGGATAAAAGCCTGCCGGAAAAGGAGTGTTTTTATGAAATGTTACGCGATGCTTGGAATCGGAAAGACCGGATGGATCGAGAAGGATAAGCCGGTCTGCGGAGAGCTCGACGCGATAGTCAGACCGATCGCGGTTTCACCATGCACGTCTGATGTTCACACGGTATTTGAGGGCGCGATCGGCGACCGGCACGACATGGTGCTCGGTCACGAGGCGGTCGGCGAAGTCTGCGAGGTCGGGCGGCTCGTGAAAGATTTCAAGCCGGGTGACCGGGTGATTGTCCCGGCTATAACGCCCGACTGGGGCAGTGTCGAGGCACAGGCGGGATTTGCCATGCACTCAGGCGGGATGCTTGCCGGATGGAAGTTTTCGAACTTCAAGGACGGGGTCTTCGCGGAGTATTTTCAGGTGAACGAGGCTGACGCTAATCTGGCGCCGCTGCCCGACGGAGTCGACGCCGCCGACGCGGTGATGCTGTCCGACATGGTTCCGACCGGGTTTCACGGCGCGGAGCTCGCGGACATAAAGTACGGCGAGAGCGTGTGTGTCATCGGCATCGGACCTGTGGGTCTGATGGCGGTCGCGGGATCCGCGCTTCGCGGCGCGGGCGAACTGCTGGCGGTCGGTTCGAGACCGAATTGCGTCGAGGCGGCGAAGAGCTACGGCGCGACCGGGATAATCAACTACCGTGACGGTTCGATTGTCGATCAGGTTTTCGAGCGGACGCGCGGACGCGGAGTCGACAAGGTGATAATCGCTGGCGGAGACAACGATACCTTCATCGACGCGGTGAAAATCTGCCGTCCGGGCGGGATCATTGGAAGCGTGAACTATCTCGGCAGCGGGGAATTCATCCGGATACCGCGCGCCGAGTGGGGCTGTGGAATGGGGCACAAGACGATCGCCGGCGGGTTGATGCCGGGCGGACGGCTGAGGATGGAGCGGCTCGCGTCGCTGCTGAAGCACAAGCGGCTCGACACGTCGCTTTTACTGACACACAGGTTCAATGGGTTTGAACACATTGAAGAGGCGCTTATGTTGATGAAAGACAAGCCGCGCGATCTGATCAAGCCGGTAGTTTTGTTCTGAACGCGAAAAGGACCGCCGTAATGCGGTTCATTTCGCATACGGCAGTCGTTCGGGCACCCATTGTTTGCTTTCAAAAAAAGGGGGAACGCTCTGCGCATCCGCGCAGTGCGTTCCCTTTTTCGCGTTCTCCGGCACTCCCGCGCGCTTCGCGCGCTGGAGTGCGCGCCGCGAACTCAGCCCCCGCTCGACGCTTCGCGTCTCGGGCGGCTTCGTCCGCGGCGTCCCCGGGGGCGGCCTGGC
>CAKSOR010000407.1 GCA_934477985.1 uncultured Eubacteriales bacterium | reverse complement strand
TCTCAAAGCTCCGCCTGACAGTCGGTTTTATTATAATATTGTTATCGGGTCTGCCGGGCATCTGATCTCTCCTTCTGAAGGTGTTTATTCGACTTTTTCTGACCTGATTTCCATTATTATAGCACAGCCGCCGCGGAATGTCAATCATCCCAAAGGATGATACTGCGGCGGCTTTTTTTGTGTGTGAAGTCAAAGCAAATATCAGCCGTCATCCTCGGTCTTCCGCGGTCCGACCTTAGCCGCCGCGTTTTTGGAGTTCTCGTCAAGCTCCGCGCGGTACTCGGTCGCGCTGTAGCCGTTGTTCCTTCTGAACCACCTCGCGAAATATGTCGGGTCGTCAAAACCGCAGAGGGCGGATATTGTCTTAATATCGAGCGTTGTCGTGCGCAGAAGCCGCCTTGACTTGTCGTTCCGGCACATATTCAGAAACCGCTCGGGCGTCATCGAGTACCGCGCGATGAAGAGCTTGCAGAGGTATTTCTCGGTCACGCCGAGATATTCGGCGACATCGCACGGGCGGATTCCTGTGTGGAAATTGTATCTTATGAACTCCGCCGCGGTCTCGGCATACTCGGCTGTCCGCGCCGTACCGCGCTTTTCCTTCGTTTCAGGCAGCTGCTTATCCTGTATGAACGGAATGACATACCGCAGTATTCCCTCGAACTTCTCCGACAGCCGCTTTTCGCTCATCTCAGCGCCGAACACCGCTTCGTGAAAGACAGAAGCGAGCAGGTCGACGGCTGAATCGTCTATACGGCTGAACGGATAGCTGAAAAGTCCTGTGTCCTCAAGCAGCCTGTCCGAACCGCTCCCGCCGAAGGACAGCCAGTAATGCTCGCCCTCGAGCCCCTCGGGGTAAACCACGTCATGAACCTCCATCGGCTTCAGGTAGGCGACTCCGCCGCGCCTTACGAGCGTGCCGTCAAAATCCAGCACGCCGTCGACGACGAAATGCAGAAAATGGTTCTCGCGCAGGATATTCATCGTGCGATCCGCATAGTGCCCGCGGCACCAGCCGATCTCGGTGACGCTCAGCTCGTCGCTCATCTCGTGTATCACGTTAGCGAAGACATGTCTTGAAAATTCAAACAGCATCCATTTTCACTCCCATCACGTAAGATTATACCACGGCAGGCGTAAAAAGTCAACACATCCTCGTGTTTTTTCCATTTACAAGAGTATTTTTTCATGGTATCATATAAGAGAACCATCAACGAAAAAAAATAAAGGAGATACCACGATGAAAAAGTATTTGACGCTCATCCTCACGGCGGCGCTCGCGCTCCCGGCGTTCTCATGCGGCTCGGAAAGCGCCGGCGGGAACGACACGACGACCGCGGCTCAGACCACGTCCGGCGAAACCACCGCGCCCGCCCCGACCGACGGTCTTCCGGATAAAGACATGGATGAATTCGAGCTCAGAATAAACCACTTCAACGAGACCTGGCTCTGCTGGGCGCTCACCACTCTCGATGTCGAGTCCGAGAGCGGCGACCGCCTGAACGACGCGGTTTACAAGCGCAACCGCGCGATTGAGGAGCGCTTCAACTGCGAGATCTCGGTCACGGGTCAGGATCGCATAAAGCCCGCCGATCTCGAGAAGGAGACGATGTCCGGCGACTCGAACTATGACGTCTGGTTCGCCTACGACGTCGAGGTGCTCGGCACGGTTGGATACCTGCTCCCGTGGGAGGAGATGCCCTATATAAATCTTGAGCGCGAATGGTGGAATCCGATGGCTACCGATGTGTTCAGCATCGAAGGAAGCACCTACGCCGCGGCGGGAAACTACAGCCTGTCGGTCATCTCGCGCGCGTCGGGCTTCACGTTCAACAAGGAAATCTATGAGAAGATGAACCGGAGCGACAATGTCTACGACCTCGCGAAGGACGGTAAGTGGACGATAGACGCGATGTACAGCATCGCCAAGGACGCCTACCTCGACCTCGACGGCGACACGACAATGAACGAAAAGGATCAGTACGGAATCAGCGGCTCATGGAAGGAGACCTTCTGGCGCTTCCTGTCCGGCTCGGAGGTCAGACTGATCGAGCGGAACGACAACGGCGACCCGGTGTTCGATCTGCCGAAGAACGAGACGGCGATAAACAAGATGCTGAAGATATTCGACCTCTTCACCGAGGACGGCGTCTACTACAACCCGCAGACAGCCGACGTCAACCGCGTGCTCGACAGCGAGGAGATATTCGCGAGCGGAAGACTGCTCTTCAAGACGGTCAACTTCTTCGATCTCGAGACGCTGCGCTCCTATGACATCGACATCGGAATTCTCCCCTGCCCGAAGTATGACGAGGCTCAGGAGAACTACTACGCTCCGTCCTTCGGCGCGGAGATCTCGGTGCTTTTGAAGACCCTGCCCGAGGAGCGCCGCGAGAATGTCGGCATTCTGCTTGAGGCGCTCGCGTTCGACACGAACAGCAGTTTGCTTCCGGAGTACAAGGAAGTGCTTCTGAAGACCAAATACGCGCGCGACAACGAGTCGGAGGAGATGATCGACATCATCCTCAATTCGGTCAGCTTCGACTTCGGAATCAACGCGTGGCAGAACGTGGTCGGCATCCCGGTCGTCCAGAAGATATACACAAGCGGCGACACCAACATCGCCTCAACTCTCGCGGGCATGGAGAACACGGTCAACGGCGAGATTGATGCGCTCATAAAATCGCTCGGAAAATAACAAAAAGACCCGGTCGCAGGATCGGGTCTTTTTGAATAAGCTGAATAATTGGAGTTTTCACGCGAAAAAGCTTGAATTTATGGGCTTTTTCGCGTAAAGACAACCTTGAATCAGCGTTTTTTTCAGAGTGCGAGCAGCCGCGCCGCCTGCTCAGCGGTGTCCGCGAGATTTTCCGCCGCGATACGTTTGTCCATCGCCTCGTCCTCGCCGCAGACGCGCCGCAGAATCGGGAAGAACGCGTCGATTCCGACCTGGTTGCAGACCTCCGCTCCCTGCCCGACGGCGCCTGAGAAGGCTACGCACGGCTTTGAGTACTTCTTCGCGAGCCCCGCGACGACCGACGGCGCCTTTCCCATCGCGGTCTGGCTGTCGAGCCGCCCCTCTCCGGTCACGACCAGATCGGCGCGCTTTATCT
>CAKSOR010000406.1 GCA_934477985.1 uncultured Eubacteriales bacterium | reverse complement strand
TGATATCGCGGGCGCGGCGCTCCGCCTCGTCCTTGAAATCCGTCTCCAGCTCGGCAAGCTTCATTGCCTGCTCGTGACGTATCTCCGACGCGAGCTTTTCCACAAGCTCCGCTTTCGCCTGCTCGTAAACCACTCTACAATAATCGCAGTTCTCGCAATCCTTTGCGCAGTTCATGACACGCTCGCCGAAATCCTGCGGGAATCGCGAGTTATCGACTATCACCGGGCGCATAGCCGCACCGTTGTCCGGCTCCAGGAGATCGGTCACCGCGCCGCGGTAGAATCCGTCAAGATACGCGTCGAGCAGTCTTACAGGGTTCGGATTCACTCTGGTCGCGAGCTTCATCGACTCGCAGAGCCCCTCGTAGAGGTGAACGTCCTCCGGGCGGATGTAGTTCATATCGCGCACTATCGTGAAGCGCTTTTCGGGCTTCTGAAGCCTTTCCTTGCAAAGCCCCGTGAACTGATAGGCGTTGTCGCGCTTTGAAATCTCCGCCTCGTGCGCGACTAAGTTGTCATGGAAATCATGCGCGGGGCAGTCGTTCGTGCAGCCGCTGTTGGCGAGAATAAAGAGCTTTTTCGAGTTCGCGTCGCACCAGCTTTTGACGCGTTTCAGCGCCTTCAGGTCGCGGTTCAGCTCACGCTTTATGTAGAAGCTGTCGAAATAGTCGGAAACCTGGTCGAGCGCCTGAGGCGAGCCGACGCCGATATTGACCGACGCACGGACGTCGAGGTCGAAGTTGGCGTGCAGGAATTTTGCGATGAGCGGGGAAGTCGTCGTGACAACAGAGAGACCGACTCTCTCGCAAAGAAAATCGACCGTGTCGCCGAGCCTCATATAGAAGGC
This sequence comes from uncultured Eubacteriales bacterium, assembly GCA_934477985.1. Classification (GTDB taxonomy): domain Bacteria; phylum Bacillota; class Clostridia; order Oscillospirales; family CAG-272; genus Flemingiibacterium. The sequence continues at coordinate 2,268 of CAKSOR010000406.1, read as the reverse complement.
ACGCGCGAGCGAGTCCTCGCCGTAGCAGTTGGCGTTGAGCAGAAGATCGAGCTTTATCCCAGCACGCGCGATGCTTTTGAGTTCGTCGAGCTGCCGCAGCTGCGCGTCGAGCGGAAACTCATCGCCGACGTTCGGACTGCGCCCGTTCGGAATCCCGCCGAACGAGAAGTAGACCTCGCTTATCGCGCCGGCATGCTCGATTATCTTACTGACAAACCGGTCATTCCGGGTCTGAGGGTAGCCGACGTTGAATTTCATATTTTCACCTCCGGAAAATTTGAATTGCTACTTGTATTATATCACATTCTGTGGTATAATGGAAGAGTAAAAAGCCAAAGAAATATAGAAAAAACAAACTCTTTGACTTTTTGGAGGAAAAATGAAGCTATCAGAGATCGATCCGTTTATCAGGTACGCGTACAATCAGGTGCTGCGACCGACGCCGTTCGCGACATATTCATACGATCACAGGCTGCTGTATGTGCAGGACGGAAGCCTTATATTCCACTTCCAGGGGCTGAAAAAGCGGGTTGACGAGACCTCGCTGATGCTATGGCAGCCGGGTGTGCCGTACCGTTTCGAGACGCAGGCGACTACGCGCATCATCATACTGAATTTCGATTTTACTCAGAATTTCAGCCATTTGCCCGAATCGCTCCATGTGGTGCGCGACTCGGAGTTCCGCGGCGACAGGGTTCTCGAGCGACCGGTGATCGACGACTGCCCGGCGCTCAGTGAGCTGGTCGTCTGCCCGTCGATGAAATTCGTCGAGACCGACCTCATGTACATAGTGCGCGAGCTGCGCGACAAGCGCAGATTCTTTCGTGAGAGCGCGTCGGCGGTCCTGAAACGGGTGATCTGCGACGCGGCGCGCTGCACGCTGACCGATCCGGGGACTGTAGACACGGTCGAGCGGGTGATTTCGTTCATCCGTGAGAATTATTTCAGGCAGATAACCAACAAGGACATCGCCGAGAGCGTCAGTTATCACGAATATTACGTGAACAAACTGATTCAGAAACAGACCGGCTTTACCCTGCACCAGTATCTGCTGAACTGCCGCGTTCAGAACGCCGAGAAGCTTCTGATAACCACCGATCATCCCGTAGAGCGGATTGCTGAGATGTGCGGTTTCACGTCGGCGGCGTACTTTATCAGCGCGTTCAGACGGCAGTGCGGCGAGACTCCGAGCGAGTACCGCAGGCGCAGGAGCGGGATGATCTGAGATTTTACACTTTATTCACTCTTAGTTCTTGATGACGTATTTTGTCTGAATTATAATTATATAACACTTGCTTTTTATGGGAGGGGAACAGAATGAACTTAAAGAAATTCACGCGGTTCGCTGTTGTCACTATATTTATAGTGGTAATAGTCATCTCGTTCGGCATGCGGTTCACGTTCAAGAAGATCGCTTCGATGATAAGCGGCGGCGTCGATCAGCTCGGCGAGATCATCAGCGTCACCGCGGACGGCGTGAACATCGCTGACTACATAAAGATCGACGAGAACGGCGTGCAGATCGGCGGCTCGAATGTCTCGGTCTCGGGCACCGGCGAGGTGAACGGGGAGATGGGCGGGAGCTTCGATCAGATCGATGTGACCGAATCCGGCTTCTCGCAGTTTCGCTATGAGTTCGACGCGTCGATAAACCGCGCGCTCGACATCGATGTTACCAACTGCGGCGTCGTGATCGCGACCGGCGACAATTCCTCGATAGTCGTCGACGTGCTCGAGTGCGACGATTTCAAGTACGATTTCTCGACCTCGAGCAATACGCTGGTCATCCGCGACGGCAAATCCGGCGGGGCTGAGAAGACGATGAACGTCTTCGGCTACAAGCTCTCGCTCGGCAGCGAGACCAGAAAGAACCGCTACACCGGGCTTGCGATGGTCGTCTACCTCCCCGAGGGCTTCGACGGCGACATAAAGCTCTCGACGACGAACGGCGGCGTGAAGCTCGGCAATCTGAAGCTCTCGGAAAAGCTCGACGTCATCACCTCGAACGCGAATGTCACGCTCTCGAACATCGAGGCGTATGAGCTCGACGCGTCGACTTCAAACGGGCGGCTCGAACTCTCCGATATCTCGGCGACCGAAATAAAGGTGAACGGCTCGGACGGGCGTGTCAACCTCGAGAACCTGACCGCGAAGCGAATCGAGGCTCTGACCTCTAACGCGTCAATTGACTTCTCAAAACTCTTCGGCGAGAAATTCACGTTCGAGACGACGAACGGCGATATCGACGGCTCTATACTCGGCGTTGAG
>CAKSOR010000405.1 GCA_934477985.1 uncultured Eubacteriales bacterium | reverse complement strand
CCCCTGGCACGTTGCCGCGTTGCGGCAACGTGCCAGGGGCGTGCGGTCTCGCTTCCGCGCCGCGCTGCGCGCGGCGCGGCCTCCCGCCGCGGCTGCGCCGCCGCGGGAGCGACAGCACTTCTCCCAGGAAGGAACATCATGAACAAAATCACGATAGGCATATTAGCCCATGTCGACTCGGGCAAGACGACCCTCTCCGAGTCGATCCTGTATAAAACCGGAGTAATCCGTAAGCAAGGCAGAGTCGACCATAAGAACGCCCTCCTCGACGCGAACGAGATCGAGCGCGACCGCGGCATCACAATATTCTCGAGCCAGGCGGTATTCACACTCGGCGACACCGAGTTCACCCTCCTCGACACTCCCGGGCATATCGACTTCTCGCCCGAGATGGAACGCACACTTAAAGTCCTCGATTTCGCCGTCCTCGTCATAAGCGGAAGCGACGGCATCCAGAGCCACACCGAGACCCTCTGGCGTCTTCTCGAGAGCTACTCCATACCGACATTTATTTTTATTAACAAAATGGACATCTCACCCTTCACCCGCGCTGAACTGCTCGACGAGCTCTCGCGCGGACTCTCCGACGCCTGCCTTGACCTCTCGCGAAAGGATCAGGCTGAGTCGATCGCCATGTGCGGTGAGGAGCTCATGGAGTGCTTTCTCGCCGGAAAGCCGTTCACCGACAAGGCGATCGCCGACTCCATCGCGTCCCGCAGACTCTTTCCCTGCTGCTTCGGCTCTGCTCTGAAATCCGAGGGCACGGACGAGCTGCTCGCGACTCTCTCGCGCTTCACAAAGCCGCGCGAATACGGCAGCGACTTCGCCGCGAAGGTCTTCAAAATCACTACCGACGACTCGGGCGAACGGCTCACTCACCTGAAGCTCACCGGCGGAAGCCTCTCGGTCAGGGACATCATCACCGGAACAACTCCCGACGGCGCGGAATGGTCTGAAAAGGTCAACGCCATCCGGATTTACACCGGCGCGAAGTTCAAAACAGCCAACGAAATCTCCCCTGGAACTGTCTGCGCCGTAACCGGACTCTCGATGACCTACCCCGGCGAGGGGCTCGGTAACGAGACCGACTCGGGCGCGGCTCACCTCGAGCCGGTGCTCTCCTATCGCGTCGTTCTTCCCGAAACGGTCGACGTCCACACCGCGCTTGTAAAGCTCCGCGCGCTCGAGGAGGAAGAGCCAGAGCTGCATGTCGACTGCTCCGAAAAGGGCGACATCCACGTCCGCATCATGGGCGAGGTTCAGCTCGAGGTCCTGAAGCGCCTGATACCTGAGCGCTGCGGGTTTGAGGTCAATTTCTCTGACGGCGGTATCGCCTACCGCGAGACGATCGCAGAATCGGTGCTCGGCGTCGGTCACTACGAGCCTCTCCGGCACTACGCCGAGGTTCAGCTTTTACTCGAGCCTCTGCCGCGCGGAAGCGGACTGCGTTTTGCCGCCGACCTGCCCGAGAATCAGCTCGACCTGAACTGGCAGCGGCTGGTGCTCACTCACCTGCACGAAAAGCAGCATGTCGGCGTGCTGACCGGCTCTCCGATCACCGATATGAAGATCACATTGGTCGCAGGACGCGCGCATCAGAAGCACACCGAGGGCGGCGATTTCCGCCAGGCGACATACCGCGCGGTCAGGCAGGGGCTGATGAGCGCGAAAAATGTCCTGCTCGAGCCCTGGTACGATTTCCGGATCGAGACTCCTACCGAGTTCGTCGGCAAGATAATGACCGACATTTTGCAGCGCTTCGGAAAGCTCGAACCTACCGAGACGCTCGGCGATACGACGATAATCACCGGTCACGCGCCGGTCTCCGAGATGCAGGGCTACCACCGCGAACTCATCGGCTCGACCAAGGGTCGCGGAAAGCTGTCGCTCATCCTGCGCGGCTGGGAGGAGTGCCACGACAGCGATGAGGTCATCGGGGCGTTCGGCTACGATCCCGAGCGCGACACCGAAAATCCCGCCGATTCGGTCTTCTGCTCGCACGGCGCCGGAGTCGTCGTTAAGTGGGACGAGGTTCCCGAGCACAAGCATCTTGACGCCGGAATCGAGCTCGACTCGGACAAGGCTGAGATCACCGAGCGGGTCGAGCGCTACATGAAAACAGTCGCGACCGACGCCGAGCTGATGGCGATCTTCGAGAAGACCTACGGACCGATCAAAAAGCGTTCGGTTGAGCCGACAAAAGTAAAAGCCCCGCCGAAGCCCGCGCCGGTAAAGCGCGCCCCGCGTGCCTACACCGGAAAGGAGTATCTGCTCATCGACGGCTACAACATAATCTTCGCGTGGGACGAGCTCAAGAGGCTCTCGGAAAACGGGCTCGATCTCGCGCGCGAGGAGCTGATCAAGCGGATTTGCAGCTATCATGGCTACCGGCAGTGCGAGATGATAATTGTCTTCGACGCCTACAAGGTCAAGGGAAATCACGGCGAGGTCGAGGATCACCACGGCGTGAGCGTCGTCTACACAAAGGAAGCCGAGACGGCGGACAGCTACATCGAGAAGGTATCGCACGAGCTCGCGAAGAACAACCGCGTCCGTGTCGCGACCTCCGACGGTCAGGAGCAGCTGATCATCCTCGGAAACGGCGCGATACGCCTTTCGGCGAGTGCTCTTCACGCCGAGGTCATGAACGCCGAGCGCGAGATACGCGAATTTCTCAGCTGACAGCGCGCAAAACAGAGAAAACCGACTGCCGTAAAAACGACAGTCGGTTTCCTTTTATTTCATTTCGTTGTAAGCGTCCTGGAGCTCTTCAAGCCTTCCCTTCAGTGTCTCAACAGATGACGCGTATCGCGACGCCAGATTCTCGTCAGTTCCGGACGTAAAGCCACCCGGAATTGCGGAGAGATGATTATTATGTATGAACCCGAAGTCAAATCTCAGATTCCCGAAGATCATGTCAAGCATATCCTCAGAGTCGTTGTCGCGCGCGAGCTTGCCCTTGAGTACCGACTCGTAGTAGACCGGAGTCACGCTTCTGTAGCTCTCAGCGTTCAACGCCTCGAGTATGATCGCTGAACGGTCGGTGTCCGGTGTGTTGACCGGAATAGCCGACAATGTGCAGCCGTAGTTCGACGAGATCCATTCCTGCTCTGTGTCGAACTTCGGTACGGGCACGAT
>CAKSOR010000404.1 GCA_934477985.1 uncultured Eubacteriales bacterium | reverse complement strand
TCCTTGAACTTCCTGTATGGCGGGTCGATCGAGAAGAACTCGGCAAACGCCTTGGTCGTCTCACGGCGGCGCATATACTCTTCAATTATCGAACGGGATTCTTCAAGCGTCGTCAGACCGCGGTTCATGTCGTAGGTGTTCGAGAGCGACAGGCGCTCGCTTTCGAGGTCGTCGAGTCCCTTGTGACCGAGGTGGAGCTGGTGGATGAAGAATTTTCCGTTCCAGAGATACTTCATCATGTTCTCGCGGATGACTTCGGCGCGCTTCTTCCACTCGGCGGCTTTTTCTGTGTTTCCGAGCTTTTCGTTGATCCAGGCGAGCGAGTTCATCGCGTCGAAAACGCCCGAGTTGTCGCCGTGCATTATAGACATAGGCTCGTTCTCGTGAATTCTCCGGTCGCCGCCCGAGCTCATCTCGTTCGTGAAATCCCAGGTGTCGATTGTGAACGGGCGCATTACGAGTCCGTGCTCCTTGTCGAAGCGGTCGGGCGCGGAGGTGATGTAGTCGATGCCCTTTTCGAGCTTCGGAAGCCACTTTTCGAGCGACTTGAAGTCTCCGGTCGCGCGGTAGTACTGCATCGCGCCCTCGACGACGAGGTATTCGATGTCGGCTTCGAGCTCAAGCCGGACGAGCGCGACATTGTCATCGGGGTAGATCACGCGGCAGTCGTCGTCAACCATCTTCCAGTGTCCGTCGTCGAGCTGCTTTATAAGTTCATAATACTGTCCGTCCTCGCGCTGGGTGTCGATGATGAACTCAAGGAAGGACTTCAGGTCGTAGTCCCAGTGCTTGAAGCCCTTCATTTCGTGGACGTGGTCGCGTATCCAGTTCTTGCTGACCATCAGCACCCTGCCGTCGATGAAGACGAGGCTGCGGTCGTCGTGAATCGAGTTGTGAAGCTGGTGAAGAAACTCGCCGAGCCTGTAGTCGAGCGTCGTCAGGCAGCAGGGAAGCACCATCTCCTTGTTGTTGTAAGTTCCGTTATTGCGACCGTTTATGTGCATCGCCGGGAGCTTGTAATCGAAATTTATCATTGCTTTTCCTCCGGAATGAAATCAGGATGACTAAATTATAGCATAAAAAGCCGGGCTTGTCAACCCGCTCAGTTATCACAAACCTGCGATTTTTTATCATAACGAAAAGCCCCGCCGGGAGTCCGGCGGAGCAATCCGCTTTTTCATCAAGGAGTCCGACGCCTGCCGGACGGGGGAAACTTATTTGATTTTACGGAAGTAGGCGAGCTTTTCAAGCGGCGTCTTAACGAGATACCGCCCTTCAGTGAAGACATTGCCGTCGCTGTCCTGCCACTTTCCTTCGGGGAAGACGATTTCTTTCTCGAACGTGCCCTTTGTGACGACCGGGCAGACGAGAATGTCGCTTCCGCATAAGAATTCGTCGTTAATCGACTCGTAGCCGCGGTGCGGGTACTGGTATTCGAGCGTCCGGAGCACCGGTTCGCCGGACTTCGCCGACTCTTCGATTATCGAAATGATCTCGGGCGCGAACTTTGCGTGCAGCGACGCACAGCCGCGGACGGTTTCGAGTCCCTCGGGTGAGAGAACTCTCCAGGGTGCCCATGAGAACTGCATCATAGGGAAGAAGACCGACACCTGCGCCATGCGGATGAATAGCTCCTCATCGACCTTGAAGCCGGGGATGCGGTTGTAAGACCACTCTCCGCCGCCGATCATGTCGGGGCAGATGAACGGATGTCCGATCAGTCCCTGCGCGAGCGAGTTCGGGATGATTGTGTTGATTCCGTCCTTGTCCCAGCGGTGTCCGCGGTCGCGAAGACGCTGAATGACCGGCTTTCCGCCGCCCTTAAAGGTGTCCTTGTACTCGTGATATTTGTAGCGCGTGCCGAACTCGTTCCAGGCGATGTTCTTGTCCATCGGCGAGTAAGTGCCGTCAGCTGTGCCCTTGTGGACGCCGTTTATGACCGGCGCGTTCGAGTAAGCCTGCAATGTGCCGCCGTCGAACTTGAAGCCGTCGACTCCGTAGTCCTGCATCAGCCTCTGAAGCTGATCGTCGAGATATTTCGCGTCGACCGGGTTTGAGAGGTCAAGGAGCGCGCTGTAGCCGTTCCACCAATCCATTACGATCGGTTTGCCGGTCTCGGTGCGCATGAAGAGCTTATCATAGGTTTCGGGGTTCAGATCCTTGCGGATGCCGGAGATGAATCTGACTCCGGAGCAGGTGACATAGGGCACGACCCAGAGCATGACCTTGAAGCCGAGCGAGTGCAGTTCGGCGATCATCTCCTTCGGGTGCGGGAACTTCGACGGATCGAAGCTCCAGTCGCCGTAGGGGCGATGCCAGCCCTCGTCGATTATCAGGATTCCGGGCTTGAAGCCGTTTTCGACGATCGCGCGGGCGTATGCGAGAACGCCCTCCTCGGTGGGGTCGTATGTGAACTCCATCCAGGTGTTGTACTGCGCGGTTGAGAAGAACTCGAGCGGCGGGACTTTGCCGGTGAACGGGAAGTGGGCTTTCGAAGCGGCGAGATACGCGTCGCGAAGGGTCTTGCCGGCTTCGACGAGAATGATGTCCTCGCCCTCAAGGACGAATTTTCCGCCGTCGATCGTCACGGCGAAGGGCTTTTCGCTCCAGATGTAGCGTCCCATCGACGAGACATAGAGCGGCATCGTCTGGTTTGAAGCGACCTTCCGGAAGTCGCGCGAGAAGCCGACAGTCGAGCGCGAGAAGGGCATGAGTGTCCCGTCGTCGATCGAGCCGCCCCACCAGAATTCGTTTTCAAGAATGTTTATTTCCATATGGATTACCTCGCTGGGTCATAGTATACTATGTAACTATTATACCACAGATACAGAATCAGTGTTTCGGAATCAGACGGGTTTTTTATGATTTCAGACGCATACATTCCGGAAAAAGGCGGTTTTGCGGCAAAAGACGCGAACCGATATTGAAAAAAAGTCCGCTCCCGGGTGAGAGCGGATTTGATTTCAGTTGTTTATTGTTTCGCGGAGATTTTTCATGTAGTCGGCGAGCTTGGTCACGAGAGAATCCTTCTTGGACGCAAGATTCGATGCGAAGGCGTTCTCCCTTTGGTAGCTGTCGTTGAATACCCATTCCGGATAGCCTATCGCGTTTCCGTAGATGTAGCCGAAGTCAAGCGTCATTG
>CAKSOR010000403.1 GCA_934477985.1 uncultured Eubacteriales bacterium | reverse complement strand
CAGGTGGCGCGCGAAGCGCGCCATCCGCCTCGCCTTGCGAGGCGGACGGGAGCGTAAGCTCCCGCCTGCTTCGCGCGACCGCGAAGCGGTCGCGAGAGCGGGCGGCAGAGCCGCCCGTCACGGTTGCGGCTTGCCGCAAGCGTCTTTTCGTGCGCGACGAGCGCACGAAAAGAATGAACTCGCGCATAGCTGAATTTTATTCGACAAACTCAATTGACTCAACGATATTCATCCGCGTGAACGACAGAAGCGGCAGAGCGGTCGTGACAAGACATAAGTCGCCGTCGATGACCGGTCTGACATCCTTTGCCGTGAGCTCAGGAGCGGTTTTTTAGCCTCGCCTCGTCGACGCTGACAATCTGCAATGTCTCATGGCTCCGGAGTCTGAGATCGGTCTCAAATGGCGGATTCTCTCCCGGCATGCAGACTTTGTTTTTTCGTCCCGAGCTTTTCGACCGATTCATCGTCGCGTAGCTTCTCAACCGCTTCGACCGGGATGTCGGCTGTCTCGTTGGTTATCGGGTAATCGCCGGAACAGAGATCCTTTCGCTTGCGTCGAGAAGCCCGGTGAAGCTCTGGAGCACCACGTAGACCGTCACGCTCATGACCAGCGACAGAATCATGAAGACCGTTCTTCCGTGCCCGTGTTTTATTTGAGTCTCGCGTAACAGGCTCCGAAATTCCGTATTCTCGCGGATTTTCTGACCTTACGGTCGATTTTCACCAATGTGACAGCCATCGCCCGCGACGCGTATCTCGCCGCTAAGAACGCAAAGAGCAATGTCGCCGCGGCACTCGCAATGAGCATCAGCGGCTTCACTGAATCAGAGCTTGTCGCCGAGCTCAGTTCGGAGGCGCTCTCAGCCATGAAACTGTCCGGGTTCAGCACGACGGTCGACTCGATCAGCACTCCCTTTACATGAATCCGATCGTAATCCCTGATCCGCAGAGGATCAGCAGCTGTAAAGCGACGAGCGAAAAATCTTCCGGCGCTCAACGCCGAGCGCGCGAAGAGTTCCGTACTCCTTCACGCGCTTTGTGATCGGAATTTTCAGAATATTGTAGATGACGAGTCCGGCGGCGAGCAGTACGGGTGCACATGCCAGCACAAACGCGACCGCCATGAAGGGGAATCTGCTGGCGGTGTCGGTTATACTCTTGTGGTGGCTTATCCCGACCGCATCGGGCGGCTTTTGTGGCGTCCTCAGGTCGTACCGACTTCGATTCTGCGTCTCGGCAAGAATTTCAGCATTTGAATAAGCGCTTCACTTCTCCCTTCTGACATCGCGTGGATTCATGCCGAAATACCCGCGGAACGCCCGGTAGAAGAGCGGCTCTGACCGGTAACCGACGCGTTTTATGACCTCCGAGACCGGCAGCTCCGAGCCGCTCAGCAGTTCCATAGCCTTGTTCATCCGCACGTCGGTGATGTGCTCCGACAGCGTCACGCCCGAAAGCTGGTGGAAAAGCGAGCTGAAATAGCTCGGTGAATAGTGCAGCGACTCGGCAAGCTCGTCGCGGCTGATGCGCTCGGCGTAGTGCTCGTCAATATAGCTCAGAACTGTCTGTACAACCAATGCCTGATTGCCGTCCGGAGCGGCTTCTTTGCGGATCAGACTTTCGGATGGGTCGCACCAGAGGAGCGTCAGCTCGATAACGCGCCGGACAATCGCGTCGCGGTCGGGACTGTTGCTCGTCATGGCGTCCTTCAGTACCCCAAGCCAGCCGGTCAGCCGTTTTGTACGCTCCTCGCCGAGATCAAAAAGCCAGGGCAGCTCCGAGTCGTTCAGGCGCTGTTTCACCTCCGACGAGAGAAAATGACTCGTAAAACAGAATGTGCTGAACCTTATCGGCGCGTCGGATGTGTAGCTGTGGAACGCGCCGGGCGGCATTATCGTAAAGCAGCCGCGACCAACCTCATACCGGACGCCGTTTATGTATTCGACACCGCGCCCGTCAAGTATCAGCTCGACCTCGTAGAATTTATGCCAGTGCGCCGCGCAGAATTTCAGAGCGCGCTCGGACATCCAGTAGTCCACTCCCTCGCCCTTATAATAATCGAACATTTTCTGCCCTCCAATCTGTTTTTCTGAATTCTATTATACCTCAGTTCTCAGAAAAAATCAAGCGTTTCGTGAAACTTCGCGGAACTTTTTTTATTCCGCGCGGCAGGAAGTCATCCGAAATGTCAAACAATAGTGAAGTTTTCAGCCGTAAAACGAATTGATTTTGCCGGAGATTGGTGATATAATTGAAGTACAGAGCGCTCAAACCAAAATTGAGGAGGTATAACAATGAATGTTCTGTTTCTCGGAGACAGCATAACCGACTGGTTTCGCGACCACAATGACCCGGCAGATATGGGAAAGGGCTACGCGTCGTTCGCTGCGAAAGTCCTGCTTGAAAAGCATCCCGGCACGACCTTTCTGAACCTTGGCGTGAACGGCTATCCGGCCGCGAAGGTCGCCGAGCTCGTCGAAAGCGGCGAGATTCCCGGAAAGCCAGACATCGTCTCGATACTCGTTGGCGTGAACGACTTCTGCGACATAGACAAGCCTGAGGACTGGACGCCCGACCTGAAAGCCGCCGGGGAGAATTACCGGAGAATATTCAAAGCGCTGAAAAACCGCTTCGGCGCGGAGATAGTCATACTCCAGCCATATCTTGCCGGAGAACACCATCCGTACTTCTCGAGAGAGCACCTGATCCTCGAGCACGCCGAGCTTGCCGCCGCTATGGCTGACGAGAATATCACGAATCTCGTTCCGCTCGATAATATCATCAACGAGAGCTTCCCCGGCGAGCGCGCGAAGCTCTTCTCGAAGGACGGCGTGCATCCGCTGCCGGAGGGCGCGGAATTTCTCGGAAATGTCGTCGCCGACGCTATCGGAAAAATATTGAAATGAAAGGACAGACAAAATGAAAAAGCGGATCACTGTAGCGCTCCTCGCGGCGCTGATACTCTCAAGTGTTTCCTGCGGAGGAGAAACACCCGATGTCACAGATGAGACCACCCCGGCTGACACCACTACCGAGCCCGAAACCACCCGCTTCGGCACGCTCGACTCCAACCTGAACTTTGGCGGCGAGGTCATCCGAATCCTCTGCCGCGACAACGAGAGCAACGCGGCGTACCACAATGAGT
>CAKSOR010000402.1 GCA_934477985.1 uncultured Eubacteriales bacterium | reverse complement strand
CATCGCCGGTTGCTTCGCCCCAGTCTTCCCAACTGTCGCCCTGAGCCTCGCCCCAGTTCTCCCAGCCGTCGGCAAAAACGGCGCGGGCAAGCCGGACAGGCTGCGCGAGAGCTTCGGTGAAAACTGCTTTGTCGTCGACCCGGTATGCGTCGACGGCGAGGTCGTCAGCTCGAGCGCGATACGCGGACTGCTCGAGGCAGGCGACGCCGAGGGCGCGTCGAAGCTCCTGGGGCACGACTTTTTCATCGACTTCCCGGTCGTTCACGGCAAGGAGCTCGGACGGACAATCGGGCTTCCGACGATAAACCAGAACTTCCCGGACGGGATACTCATCCCGAAGGAGGGAATCTACGCCGGGCGCGTCGAGATCGCCGGGCGGGAATATGTCGGCGTCTCGAATGTCGGGACTCGTCCGACTGTCGACGACTCAGGCAGAGTCAACTGTGAGACGCATATAATCGGCTTTGACGGCTGGCTCTACGACGAGCGGGTCAAGGTCGGGCTCGCCAAAAGGCTGCGCGGGGAGATAAAATTCCCCGACATCGAGTCGCTGAGAGAGCAGATCGAGCGCGACGCGAGGGCGGCCGAGGAATATTTCAGGAAAACAAAATGAAGAGAATCATTTCACTGGCGCTGGTCGTTATGACGCTCCTCTGCCTTGCGCTGCCGGTCATCGCCGACGACGAGGAAGAGGACTACAGCCCGCCGGAGCTCGTAAATATCGGCTCTGCGAGCGTATACTGCGTCGAGGAGGACCGTTTCATCTACGGACTCAACGAGGAAAAGCAGGTCTATCCGACTTCAACCGTCAAACTGATGGCGGCGGTAATCGCCGTTGAGGAGTTAGGCAACGACCTCGAGCGCAGGATAACCGTCCCGGTCGAGGCGATACTCTCGGTGCAGGGCAACAATATAAAGCTCAAGCGCGACGAGGTGCTGACCGTCCGCGAGCTTTTGTACGCGCTGATCTGCGGCGGAGCGAATGACGCGGCTAATGTCCTGGCGTTTGAGATCTCCGGCTCGGTCGAGGAGTTCGTCAAGAAGATGAACGAGAAGGCGAAGGAGATCGGCGCTGTCAACACGAATTACATGAACGTCTCGGGCATACACCACCCGGCGATGGTCACGACCGCGAAGGACACGGCGATAATCGCCGCCTACGCCGCGCATTCCGAGTTCATCTGCGAGGTCTCGTCCGCCGAGAAGTATGTCATCCAGCCGACAAACAAGTCCGGCGCGCGGACTATCTACAACAAGAACTGCTATTTCGCGACGAATATGGAGTACAAGTACATCTGGAAAGTCCCGCGCGGACTCAACGCCGGTTTCACGGCTGAGGGCGGCTACTGTGTCGCGACGACGGCTTCGAAGGACGGACTCACCTATGTCGTGACGGTCATGGGCGCTAAAGCCGACGACAACTACATCTACTCCTACACCGAGGCGGCGAAGCTCATCAAGTGGGCGCTGAAGGCGTACGGCTACAAGAAGGTGCTGTCGACATCGGACATGATCTGCGAAGTGCCGGTCAGACTCGCGAGCAAGGTCGATTACGTGGCGCTCTTTCCGTCCGAGCTTATCGAGCTTTACCTCCCGGTCGATGTCGACGTGAAGAAGGATGTCAAAATTACGTGGGAGCTCGCGAAGGATCACTTCACCGCGCCGGTCAACGAGGGCGAGGTCGGCGGAACTCTGACTGTCTCGTTCGAGGACAAGGCGCGCGGCGACAGCTTTGTCGGGCACTATAAGCTCATCACCCGCGCGAGCGTCGACCGGAACAATTTTCTCTACATACTCGACCTCATGAAGATGCTTTTCGAGACGGCGGTGTTCAGAGTGGTCGTGCTGATAGCGATAGCCGGAGGCGTCGCTTATATCGCGGCGGCGGTCTACATCGCGCAGAGAAAGAGCCGCAGAGCCCAGAGCCGTCACAGACAAACAGACCGCGCGTTGCGGACAGATCAGCGGAGGAACAAACGATGAAAACAGTCATTGGACTCGACTTCGGAGGCAGCAGCACACAGATATACGTAAAAGGCAAAGGAATAGTTCTCCGCGAGCCGTCGGTCGCGGCGGTCGACGCCACCGGAAAGGTTGTCGCGGTCGGAGCCGAGGCTCTGCTGATCCGCGGGCGCGCTCCGGGGTCGGTGACGATACGCCGTCCGATACGCGACAGCGTGATAAGCGACTACAATCTGACCGCAGAGATGCTCGACAGATTCATCGAGACGGCTGTCCCGGGCGGACGGAAGAAGGTCTTTGTAGCGGTCAAATGCGGCGTCGGCGACAAGGACCGGCAGATGATAAGATCGGCGCTTTCCGACTGCCGGACGGCGGGCATAGAGTTTGTCGAGGCGCCGGTAGCGGCACTCGCCGGAAGCGGGGAGACTGATGAGGACGGGGTTCTGCTCTGCGACATCGGCGCGGGCTCGGTCGAGTGCTCGTTTCTGCGCGACGGCGACATTCTGCGCACCGAGACCTATTTCGGCGGCGGCCGCGACGCGGACAAGGCGATCTGCGCATATCTCAGAAGGCGTTACGGACTCGCGGTCACGAAGATCGCGGCGTCTGACGCAAAGCAGAATCTCGACCTGACGGTCGACGAGCCGGAGCCGCGGACGCTTCTGGGACTTGACACCTCGACCGGACTTCCGAAGCGGAGAAGAGTCAGGGCGGAGGAGCTTCTGAGGTGCTCGGCGCCGCAGATAAAGGGCGCGCTCGACTGCGTCACGGCGGTGAGGGACAATCTTCCGCGCTACGCGGGCGAGGTCTCGACGGTCGGGCAGGTGATCCTGGTCGGCGGAGGCGCGGCGCTTCCGGGAATCGCAGGATATATCGAAGCCGAGGTCGGAATCCCGACGACGGCGGTCGAAGCGCCGATGGACTGCGTCGCGAGAGGGCTCGGCGTGATGATAGAGAATCCGAGGTAATTCTCAAAGAAACTATTGACATTTGTAATATAATATGATATAATGGGGTCACAGGAGGTGCTTTACAATGAGAAAACTCATAGCGTTCACCCTCGCGATGACCCTTTTTCTGCCGCTTGTTTCCTGCGGCAAAACAGACGACTTTTATTCCGAGATAATCGCCATAGAAAACAGCACAAAGATAGTCGATTACATCTATCTCGAGAGCGTCGGCG
>CAKSOR010000401.1 GCA_934477985.1 uncultured Eubacteriales bacterium | reverse complement strand
AGTCCCATTCCTTGTCGTCCGGGGCTGTCGGGTGCATGTCCGAGACCATCAGCAGAGCGACCGCCCTCAGACCGAGATACTTTGAAACGCTGAACACGGCGGAGGTCTCCATCTCGACGCCGACCGCGCCTTTCGCGCGCCAGAGCTGCTCCTTTCGCAGAGTCTGGCGGTAAACGGCATCGGTCGTGACGATCGGATAGCCGCGCAGACCGAGCGTTGAGACGGCTTTCGCGTGCAGGTTTTCGTCGGGCTCGGAGAAGTCGATCGACTCATAGTAGTGGAGGGAAGTGCCTTCCTCGATGAAAGCCTTCCGCGGAGCGATTATCTCTCCGGGCTGAACTTTCGGGTCATACGCTCCGCACATGCCGACCGAGATGATGTTTTTAACGCCCAAAGCCGCGAGTGTCTCGACCGTGTCGGCAGCCTGCGGAGCGCCGCTTCCGCCGTTCAGGAAGCAGAGCCGCGAACCCTCAATCTCCCAGATCGGGCAGCGGTTGAGAAACCTCGGAAAGGGTTCGGGCAGCTTCACCGCGTCACTCCGCGACGCGAGATATTCGACCGCCTTGCCCATGAAGAACACGATCGCGGTATCGGGCAGGCTCAGATGGCTGTTCCGGTGCGCGCTGTGAAGTTGTTCATAGGCGGTGATGACCGGCTTTGAGTCGTCGTCAGGTAAAAACCACATGCCGGTCACCATTAAAGCTCAGCGAACTTCTTAGCGTCCTTCGTGCGAAGATAGTGCAGCAATATTGCCGCCGCTCCGCCGAAGATCACGCACGCGATCACGAGATAGAGCGTCAGACCGAGCGTCTCCCCGACCATGAAGTACACGGCGCCGACTATCAGCGCGAAAAGCCAGCCGCCGAGCAGCGCGATCATGATCGCCATGCTCTGCTTGATCGGCATAAGCTCGTTAGTCCAGGTGAAGTTCGGGCTGCGCATTCCGAGAAAGAGACTGAACGCCGAGAAGAAGGTTATATAAATAATGATGAAAACCGCCATAAGAATCATTCCGACCGCGTCCGCTCCCGAGTGAATCAGCGCCGGGATCAGACAGATAACCGCGGGAACAAGCGTCAGGATGAGCTGCGCCATGAATTTAGCTTTCAGCACCTGCCAGCCTGTGACCGGCAGCGACTGCTTTATCCAGAGGCTCTTGCCCTCGAGCGAGACCGACGGCGCCGCCATGTCGTTCATTGAGACTATCGCGCAGATTCCGGCGGTGAGCAGCACAGCCGCGCAGCCGCTGTCCTCGCCGAGAAACGCGCCGAGCGTCTCTTCGAGCTTTCCGCCCATCACGAACAGCGCGACCGCCGCGACTATCAGCATCAGCGTGCCGAGTCCGCAGTTGAGCATGTAATTCGCGTTCGAGGCGAAGTGCCTGAGCTCGCTTCTGAAGAGCGTCTGGTCGATGCTGAGCCGCTTTGCGCGCTTCAGTTCGCCGCTGACCTTTTTTACGCTGCCGGTTGAGGTCGCGATGCTGACGAAGCTCTTCGAGAGCAGCAGCCAGGTAAGCACGCCGAGCACTCCGACGAGTACAGCGGCGACGATGAGTCCGGGAATGTCGCCCTCAGAGCCCTTTCCGAGCAGGTAGAGGATGTAGGCTCTGCCCTTTATCGCCGAGCCGTACATCGCGGCGTTCCCGATGATAGTGGTAAGCAGCTTCTGCGCGTTGAAGTAGATCGCGTAGTAGCAGAAGATGAAGGCTACAGAGACGATGACCGTGATAAAGCTCTTGTTCTTCAGCTTCTGACTGATCTTCGCGACGACCCAGCCTAAAAGGCAGGAGAGTATCGCCACAAATACCGAAATCAAAAACACATTGATCAGCGAGCCGATCAGCGCGCCGACGCTGAAATCATTGATCAGATAGACAATGAGCGCGGGGACGCTGACGACCACCGAGTACATAAGCCCGAGCAGATAGACGCTCGCAAGGCGCGAGGCGATAATTGCGCTCACCGGAATCGGCAGCGAGAGCAGAAGGTCGTTGTCCTTCGAGAGATAGAGTCCTGAATAGGTCGAGAAGACGCTTCCGAACGCGCCGATTGCTATCGCGATCATTCCGGTAAGGTCGAAATAGAACCATCCCATGCCGATGCTCACGAACGGTTTGCAGAGGGTGACCGAGATGAAGGCAAACGTTCCGCCGATGACACCGACCATCAGGACTATGTATAAGGCGAAAAGCGCTATCGTCGAGCCGATTTTGCGGCGGGTGTTCTTCTTGGCGTCGTAGAAGTAGGCGCGGAAGATCTCCATCATTTGCTTTTTGATGAGGAGTTTAAGCATTATTCACCCTCCAGTTCGAGGAAGACCTCTTCCAGGCTGTCGTCGCCCTTGACCTCCTCCATCGTGCCGGAGCGGATCAGTTTGCCGCCCTTGATGATGGCAACCTTGTCGCAGAGCTTTTCCGCAACCTCGAGGACGTGAGTGGAGAAGAAGATCGCGCCGCCTTCGTCACACAGCTCGCGCATCATGCCCTTAAGGATGTGCGCCGCCTTCGGGTCAAGCCCGACAAACGGTTCATCCATGATGACCAGGCGCGGCGCGTGCAGCCATGCCGCGATGATCGCCAGCTTCTGCTTCATGCCGTGCGAATACGCCGAGATCGGCTGCGCAAGGTCGCCGGTCAGTTCAAACAGGTCGGCATACTTTTGGATGCGCGCCGTGCGGTCCTCGGCGGACACGCCGAAGACGTCTGCAATGAAGTTCAGATATTTGATGCCCGACATGAAGTCATACAGGTCGGGGTTGTCCGGGATGTAGGCGAGCATTTTCTTGCAGTCGAGCGGATCGGTCTTCACCGACTTGCCGCCGATCGTGATCTCGCCCTCGTCGAAATTCAGAATTCCGACGACAGATTTGAGGGTAGTGGTTTTTCCGGCGCCGTTGTGACCGATAAAGCCGTATATCTCGCCGGGCGCGATGTGGAGCGTAAGGTCGTCGACGGCTTTCTTGTCGCCGTAAACTTTTGTTAAATGGTCGATCTTGAGCATAATGTTTCCTCCATGGCGATACTAAAACAATCGATATATATCATATGATATTATATCACCGATAAACGATCCTGTCAAGTGATTTCACAGAATTGTTACAATTTTATCTGGCTGTCGTCTATCAGGCGATATGATATTATTATAATA
>CAKSOR010000400.1 GCA_934477985.1 uncultured Eubacteriales bacterium | reverse complement strand
GTCGGAAATTGTATAATCGTCTCCAATAAGCGCTTCGAAAAACTCGAACATGCCCAGTTCTTTGTCATTTGTAGAATCGTAGTAGATCGTCTCGGTTTCCTCTGAATTGCCCGCACCGCTCCAGACTTTGATTTCGATGTAAACAAACCCGTCCGACTCTGCGGAGAAGTACCACGTCCGGTGATGCGACTCGGTTTTGCGCGTTTCGGTCAGCTCCTCGATCTCGCCGCGGAATCGCTCGGTGTATTTTGTGAAAATTGTTTCGTTGATTTTTTCCGCGACGGGTTTCGAGGAGTTGATTTTCGGGAGCTCCAAAGTCCATTCACTTGAGTCGTAGGCTAGATTGTCGATTTTGACGTCGAGGCAGGTGCTGACCGGCTCGTTGGTCGGCTCGACCCGGAATTTGTCGAGAATCGACTCGTAACGCTCGTTTTCGATCTGCTCGGGCGTCTTTTCCGGAACTTTTTCCATCGTGCAGCCGGTCAGCGCGAGCGCCAGCAGGAGCGCGGGGAACAGCTTGCGTTTCATTTGCGTCACCTCACAACAGTTCTTTCACTGATATAGACGCAGATTCGCAAATTTTGTTCCGTATTTTTGTGAAGTATTTGTAAACTTCATTCGCTCGCGAGGAGCTCTGAAATCGTTACGAACTCAAACCCTTTGTCTAACAGCGCCGGAATGAACTTCCGCAGCGCGTCGGGCGTCGGACTGTCCCGCCCGATGAAGTCGTGGCAGAGGATTATCGAACCGGCTTCGGTTTCATTCTCCACCATTTCCACAATCTGGTCAACCGGAGTGTGCGCCCAGTCGCGTGTATCGACCGTCCAGAGGATCAGCGTGTAGTCGTTCGCCTCGGCTAACTCCTCGGAACTTTTTTTGAACGACCCTTCGGGCGGACGGAAGAACTTAGGTCGGTAGTCGGCGATCTCGTTGAGAAGCCGCTCGGTGCGCAGGATTTCGTTTCTGAGCTGATCGCTCGTCAACTTCGCCATCTTCGGGTGCGACCAGGTGTGGTTGCCGACCTCGTGCCCTTCGGCGAGCTCGCGTAAAACTAGTTCCGGATAGCGCTCAGCAAGCTCTCCGACGACGAAGAAGGTCGCTTTCGCGTTGTACTCCTTTAGAATGTCAAGAATCTCGCCTGTATATTTGTAGTGTGGTCCGTCATCGATGGTCAACGCAATTCGCTTTGATTGGTTGTCATGCCGGTATACCGCCGCCGAATCGTCCGCTCGCAGTCCGGCTGTCAGAATAACCGCCAGAAAAGTGTATATAATAATGAAGGAAATAACGCGCTTTTGCTTATTTTCACGTCTCACAGCCCGCACAACTCCTCAATTGAACCGAATCTGTAGCCTTGTTTTTCCAGTTCTGTTAGATACTGATCGAGAATCGCCGCGTTTGTAGCGCTCGTCGGATGAAGGAGCAGAATCTCACCATTGTGCGTGTGGTCGAGAAGTTTCTTAAGCGAACTGTCTGGGTCAGGCTGTTTGTCGTTGTCCCAATCAGCGTAGGCAAAGCTCCAGAAGATGGTTTTGTAGCCCATTTCTGAAACTATTTTCATGTTTTCCTCGCTGAAGCTGCCCTCCGGCGGGCGGTAAACCTTCGCGAGATTGTGCCCGGTCAGCTCTTTTGTCAGCGTCTCGAGCCCGCCGAGCTCGGTCCGGAAGGTCTCCTCATTGCCATATTTTGCCATATTTTTGTGCTTCATCGTGTGATTCCCGACCGTGTGACCCTCGTCGAACATCCGTTTCACAAGGTTGGTATTTGATTCTACAAGATGCGAAAGAATGAAAAAGCAGCCGGTCGCGTCGTGTTTTTTCAGAATATCGAGCACTTTCGCGACATTTCCGTTCTCGTAGCCGGCGTCAAAGGTCAGGTAAATCACTTTGTCGTCGCAATCATTGCCGTGATCGTGGTCGAGAAAATAGCCGCCGTACTTTTCGACGTAGGAATATTCGGGCGGGATCGGCGGCTGAGTGTGGTCGGACGTGCGCTTGCAGTACCAATGCCCCTCGACCGCGCCGACCGGGTTCGCGAGCGACGACGCCAGGACCGCCGCCGCGAGAAATTTTGAGATTTTCGTCAGATTCATGAACTTACTTCCTTTCCGTGTTGTTCGGTCTTATTCTGCCCCGGATCGGCGAGTCTGAGTCTGTATATTTTTTCATCGGATGGGCGGAATATACGTCTAAAAATGTATAAATGCCCCGATTATACAGAAAAATATTCAATTCTGGCAAATATGCCAAAAAACTTTCCTGAATATTTATACATGATTATTCGCTTTTAGGCTTGATTTTTCGCGGAAAAAGGTGTATAATAGATGCATAAAAACAAATACACCTCATGAAGAAAGGAATTTTTATCATGGATAAGAAAAACATAAAGAAAGTCGTTCTCGCGTACTCCGGAGGTCTTGACACCTCGATCATCATTCCGTGGCTCAAGGAAAACTACAACAACTGCGAAGTCATCGCCGTCTCAGGCGACGTCGGACAGGGAACTGAGCTTGACGGACTCGAGGAAAAGGCTCTCAAGACCGGTGCGTCGAAGCTCTACATCGAGGATCTGAAGCAGGATTACATCGAAAACTACATCTGGCCATGCCTGAAGGCTGACGCGAAGTACGAGGACTACCTCCTCGGCACGTCGCACGCTCGTCCCTGCATCGCAAAGCGTCTCGTCGAGATCGCCAAGGCCGAGGGCGCGGACGCTATCTGCCACGGCTGCACCGGAAAGGGCAACGATCAGGTTCGTTTCGAGCTGACAATCAAGGCTTTCGCGCCTGAAATGGCGATCATCGCGCCGTGGCGTGAGTGGAACATCAAATCGCGCGACGAGGAGATCGACTACGCTGAAGCTCACAACATCCCGCTGAAGATCAGCCGTGAGACCAACTACTCCAAGGACAAGAACCTCTGGCACCTCTCGCACGAGGGCATGGATCTCGAGTCCCCCGCGAACGAGCCGCAGTACAACAAGCCCGGCTTCCTCGAGCTCGGCGTTTCGCCTGAGCAGGCTCCCGACAAGCCCACCTACGTGACGATTCACTTCGAAAAGGGCATCCCGACCGCCGTCGACGGCAAGGAAATGGGTTCGGTGGAACTTGTTTCGTACCTCAACAAGCTCGGCGGAGAGAACGGAATCGGACTTCTCGAC
>CAKSOR010000399.1 GCA_934477985.1 uncultured Eubacteriales bacterium | reverse complement strand
GCATCGGCTGGCTGACCTACAGCAACATGGTCAATGCGCAGATTGTCGGCATGGGACACCACTACATAGAGCGTAAATCAGACGGCACGCCGTATGTCGTGAGCTCGCTCAGTGAGCGCTCGGTCTCGGTCTACGACCGTGTCGAGAGCTTCATAAACGATCAGGACAGCACATTTTACTATGTCGACAACGATCACGACGCGCTCAAGGCGACCGAGAATCTTATGAAGATCTGGAACGCCGGAAACACGCTATTCTATCCGCAGGTGCTCTCGACCTCCGAGAAGATGCGCGACAGCTCGTTTGATTTCGGCATACTTCCTTTCCCGAAGGCTGACGAGGAGCAGGAGAACTACAAGACATTCCTGCTCGAGAACGTGACTGTGCTCGGAATTCCGCGCACCGCCGACGCAGAGCTCTCGGGACGGGTTCTCGACGCGCTCTCGATAAACGGCTACAGCGAGCTCTCACCGGTATATTTTGACATCGCGCTCAAGGAAAAGTACTCGCGCGACGCCGACACGAAGGACATGCTCGACATAATAAGAGGCAGCGTTGAGTTCGAGTACCCGCTGGCGACGCAGTTCATGTCGGGCTGCATTCAGGCGAAGAAGCCGCTCGTCTCGTCCTACGAGGAGCTGAAGAACTCGATAATCAAACAGTTCGACGACATTGTCGAGAAGTACGGAGAGCTTGACTGATAATGGAACTCGGTTATACAAGAAAACTTCAGGTAAAGTACTCGGTCGACGTGCTGGTGGTCGGCGGAGGACCGGCGGGCATCGCGGCGGCGCTGATGTGCGCGAGGGTCTCGCCAGATCCTTCGAGGATAATGCTGATCGAGCAGTCAGGCGCGTTCGGCGGCGCGAGCGTGCTCGCCAGAGTGCCGGAGATAATGAACTTCGACGACGGGGTGAACTTTCTCGCCGGAGGAATCGGGCGCGAGGTGCACGACTCGCTGTTCGGGAAGGATTTCGGCGGACGGAAGTGGTACAACGTACGCGTCGAGGAGATAAAGTGCCTGTACGACCGGATGATTACGGAATCGGGGATAAATTTCCGCTTCTGTACGCGGGTGGTCGACGTACTGACCGACGGCGATAAAGTGACGCACGCGGTCATCTCCGATCCCGGCGGAATGGCGGCGGTCGGGTCGAAATACTTCATCGACTGCACCGGAGCGGGAAGTCTCTGCGCGCTCGCGGGCGCTGAATACGACTACGGCGATGAGAATGGCGCCGCGATGTCGGCGTCGGTTTGCAGTCTCTGGGGCGGAGTCGACTTCGCTCGCAAGGGAATCGACTATATCAATCTCAGAAAAGCCTTTGATGACGGCGTATTCTCGCAGTATGACATGATGCTGTCGGGGATAAAGGCGAATTTCCCCGAAATCGGCGTAGGCGGCGGAAATGTCGGGCACTGCTTCGGTGTAGACGACCGCGACGCGAAGTCGCTGACCGACGCGATGATCTCCGGGCGCAGGACGCTCGGTGAGTACGAAAAATACTACCGCGATTATGTTCCGGGCTGTGAGAACGCGGTACTGATTGACTCAGCGAACTTTCCCGGCATACGCGAGTCAAGGCGGATACGCTGTTTAAAGACGCTTTCCGCCGGGAATTTCTCGCCTGACTTCACATATGACGACGAGATCGGGCGCTACTCATACCCGATCGACATCCACCCGATGACGCCCGACGAGAAGGGCATGCGTGATTTCTCGAAGAACGTCTCGAGAAAGCTCGGCGACGGCGAGTCGTACAGCATTCCCTACGGCTGTCTTGTCCCTCGCGGGCTCGCGAATGTTTTCGTCGCCGGAAGGTGCGTCGGAGCGGACCACGCGATGCAGGCGTCGGTGAGGGTCATTCCGGGCTGCTTCATCACGGGTCAGGCTGCTGGCGCGGCGGCGGCTGTGTGCGTCGAAGACGACTGCTCAAACGCCGGGCTCGACACAAACAAACTGCGCCGTCTCCTTGTCGGAAACGGCGCTTACATAAAACTATGACGCATATAGAACGTATTTACTCGCTCTCGGAGAGCTCTGACCCACGCGGATGTGTGTGCAACTACTGCCGGCAGACGATGTCGGGCGAGCTCGAGGAGCGCATGCACATGGACGACCACATGAAGATACTGCGGGTGATCTCGGGAGAGATGGAGTGGGCGGTGAACCGGGACAGATACGAGGTGAAGACCGGCGAGCTCGTCATCACGAACAACACCGAGCTCAGGCAGATTGAGCGTATGAACACACCCGGATTGCTTCTCGACTGGGTGCAGTTCACCCCGGCGACGGTTTACCCGAACGTGAACCTCAGTGCGCACTTACAGAGCGTAGAGTTCGCGCGGATATGCAGCATCTTCTACCGCCGTCCGTCGGGATTCTCGCATGTGATACGCGCGGACAGCCCGTATTTTGAGAACATCAGCTTCTACATGGACAGAGTGGCGTCCTGCGCGTCGGGTGGCGACATCCTGCGCGACGAGGCTATCGTCACAAATCTTCGGGCGCTGGTCATTGAGATCACGCGGCATTACGCGAAGCTGCTGACACCTGACGCGTTCCTGTATGACAGCGGAATCGAGCGCGACACCGAGGTGCTGACCGAGGCGATTTCGTTCATCCGAGAGCACTACACAGAGAATATTTCGGAAGCGATGGTCGCGCAGAAGCTGTTTGTCAGCGTCTCGACGCTCTCCCGGATCTTCAACGGCTGCACCGGAATCAGTTTCCGCGCGTATCTGCGGCAGCTGCGTCTCGACAAGACGCTCGCGCTGATTAACTCCGATCCATCGGTGACGGCGCTCGACGCGGCGCTGTCCTGCGGGTTCAACAGCGCTTCGGGGTTTTACAAAGCGCTCGGCGATGTCTGCGGGAAGGGCGGAGTACGGAGTCTTCGGCAGGGCAAGGATCGGAACTGAGATCAGCGGCTGTCCGGGGGATTTCGGGGATTGAGCACTGACAGCATGGAAAGGCTGGCGTTTATCGTCAGCCTTTTTTGCAGGCGGGAACTCCGTTCCCGTCGCCCTCGTGCTGAGCGCGCCGCAGGCGTGCTCAGCACGAGGGCGATGGCGCGCGCAAGCGCGCCACCTGCGTTGGACGAGCTGCCTTCGCAGCTCGTCCAACCCGCCGCAAAAGAAAAATCCGCGCGACGCGCGGATTTTTCT
>CAKSOR010000398.1 GCA_934477985.1 uncultured Eubacteriales bacterium | reverse complement strand
TCACTATCCCGAGAGCGAGCGCGAGGGGGTCTGGGAGAACGTCCAGAAGAAATACGCCAGGTTTCTGTCCGACTGGCGGACAGACCTCGGTGGAAAGAAGAATTTCCACAACGGCGCGGGCGGGAACTACGACTGTATCGCGCTGATGGCGTACTATGTCGTCTGCCGCGGGGTGACGAGCCTTGCCGAGATCGAGGAGATGGAGGGCAATCTTTTCCTTCCGGCGTTCAGAAAGCTCGGGAAAATGAAGTTTATCGACGCAAACAAGCCGTTCGTGAAGAAGCTGATGTACAAGGCGTTCACGAACGCGAAAAAGCAGTGCGACAAATGGGGCGATTTTAAAATGAATCTCGCGCCGTTTGACGAGGACAGGCCGATTTACTACGAGTTCACCGAGTGCCCGACGGCGGAGTTCGCGAAGAAGCACGGACTTCTCGAGGTCATGCCTGCGCTCTGCAACCCCGATTTCGAGGGCATGGAGCTGATACACGCGAAGCTCGTCCGGACTACTACCTGCGCGAACGGCTGCAAGTGTGACTACACAATCTGCGGCGACCGCGACGAGTACGTAAAGGCGCACCCGGAATACCGCGACGAAGCCGGGTACAGGAGGAACAAATGATTGCGAGGGTAATTATCGAGGGACTCATCTTGGGCGGGCTTTTAGTGTTATTCTGCCTTGTCGCGATAAAGGACGGGGCGGTCGGAGCGGTCTTTCTCTACGACGAGAAGGTGCAGAAGCGGAGCGTTGAGCTTGGGCTGACGACTCCCGGGCGGATAAAGAAACGTCAGAAGGCGTTCAGGGGCGGCGGTGTCTGCGCTTATATCGCGTATGTGATTATCTGCGCGTACCTTATAAACGGCGCGCGGGGATTTGCCGACGGCTTTGTGCAGATGTATCTGATGCTTTTGATCTGCAATCTGATCGACCGATTCTTCATCGACGAGCTCTGGGTCTGCCGCACGAAGTGCTGGATAATCCCCGGAACAGAGGATCTGATGCCCTACATAACCACGCGCGACAAGGTGAAGAGGTGGATATCCGGAATTGTCGGAATGGCTGTCATCGCGGCGATTCTGTCAGCGGTCATGCTGATATTCGTAAGGTAAGGAGCGTTTTTGATGAGATTCAGGACATATGGCGACAGAAAAGCGCCCGCGGTGCTCTTCTTCCACGCGATGGGAGTCACCGGAGAGAGCAGCGCGCGGGTCGCGGAATATCTGAAGAGCGATTATTTCTGTATCCTCCCGACCTCGACGGTCTGCTGCGAGGGGCAGAAATACGTGAGCAAAGCCGACGAACTGCGGCAGATTGACGAATTCCTGCGCGAAAACGGCGTGAAGGAACTCGCGCTCGTAGTCGCGTCATCGCTGGGCGCTGACCTCGCTTTGAGCTTCATCGCCCGGAGCGAATTCGTCGTGGGGCACGTGTTCTTCGACGGCGGGCAGTTCGCGCGGATAAATAAGCCGTTAAGGCGGATAATGACGCCGTTTCTGTATTTCGCGATCAAGAGCCATTACTGGCCTAAGGGCGCGACGCTCAGGAAAATCATGTGGTGCGACGACGACAGCATAAAGCCGTATTTCATCGCCGCGGGGAAGGCGCTCAGGTACGCGAACCTCCGCCGTCAGCTCTCGGACAGCCTTGAGGACAAGCCGTTCCCGGCGCTTTCGGAGGAGCTTCAGGAGCGTATTTTCTTCGGGTTCGGAAGCGCCGAGGAGCATTTCAAGTACCGCGCCGACGTGATGAGCGCTTATCCGCGCGGGAATTTCCCGGTCTTTGAGGGGTTCAATCACATGCAGTACCAGATAATCGACCCGAAGGGCTTCGCAGAGGCGCTGCGGTCAATCGACGCGCGCGGCAGGCTTCCGGAGCTGCCTTTTCTGAGAGGAGAATGAATGAATTACATTGTGAAATACTTTCGCGAGACGGTCGCCGGGAGCTTTCCGGACAGGGCGGAAGAGCTCGATACGGCGCTTGACGAGCGCATGAAGGCGCTCCTGGCTGAGCACAGCACGGCGTCGAAGGACGAGCGCTTTCACCTTGAGAGCCAGATAATCCCCGGCATCGCCGCCTATCAGGTTTTGCAGACCGTGATGGATAAAAACGAGGCGCTTGAGACTGTCCACAGCTATGTTGAAAGACGGGCGCTGAAATTCCGCGCGGTCATCGTGAAGCTGCTTAAAATTCCCGGGCTCTACCGGCTTGTTCCGGTCGTCTTCACGAAGGGAACACGCAAATCGTTCGGCGAGAGCGCGGGCTTCAGGGCTGACGAGACAGAGGTCGGCGGCGGAGTCTGGCGGCTCGATATGCTGAAATGTCCGTACAACGACAACTGTATAAAACACGGCTGTCCGGAGCTCTGCCGCTGCTTCTGCGACAGCGACGACGTGACCTACGGCGATCTGCACGAAAAGCTCGTCTGGCACAGGACAAAGACGCTCGGACGCGGCGGCGACCGCTGCGATTTCTGCGTCAGGGTGAAGGAGGAGACAGAGTGAAGTACCATATCGAAAGAAACACCGTTCAGGAGACGCTCGTGATTCCGCTCTACGGGCGGAAGATGTGCTCGGAGCTCTATCCGGCGCTCTACCGCGACGAGACCGCGATAAGACTTACAGACGAAATCGACTACGATTTCTCTCAGCTTGCCGAAAAGTCGAAGGGCGCTATGTACCGCTTCGGCTTTCTTGAGGTCGCGATGCGTCAGACCGATCTCGCCTTTGAGGTGCGCGACTACCTGAAGGCTCATCCGAACGCCGCCGTCGTCAATCTCGGCTGCGGACTCGACGACACAGGCAGAAGCTGCGACAACGGCACCTGCCGGATCTACAACATAGATTTTCCCGACGTTATAACCGTCCGGAACGAGCTGCTTCCCGCCGGCGAGCGCGAGGAGAACATCGGCTGCGACATTAAGGACACCTCGTGGTTCGACAAGATAGACGCGTCGGGCGGAGCTGTCTTTTTCGCCGCCGGAGTTTTCTATTATTTCCTGAAGGAGCAGGTAGAGGAGCTCGTATGCGCGATGGCGAAGGCTTTCCCGGGTGGAAGGCTCGTCTTTGACGCGGCGAACAAAAAGGCGGTCAGACTGATGCTGAAGACCTGGATAAAGAGCGCCGCGATAAAGGATGTCGGCGCGTACTTCGCCGTTTCGGACGCCGTGAGTG
>CAKSOR010000397.1 GCA_934477985.1 uncultured Eubacteriales bacterium | reverse complement strand
GGCGAGCTTCGCTCGCCACCTGCGTTCGCCGGGGCGCTGCGCGCCCCGGCGAATCGGCTGCGCGGCTATGCCGCGCAGCCGTGGCGCGAACGCTCAGGTGAAATCTCCAATTTCCCCGCATAATTTACCCGCAAACCTAAAATAATTTACATTATCCTGTGTACAAACACCGCAGAATATGATATAATATTAAGAATGGATATTATACGCAAAAAAAGAGATGTTTCAAATGACCCTCACAGTCGCAACCTTTAACTTAAAAAGCACCGGACTCGGTTTCGGCGTACATAGTTGGAAGAGCCGACGCGAAATGCTGCGTGATGAACTCCTTGAGCTCAACGCCGATCTCGTTGGTGTTCAGGAACTCACGCCGATAATGAAGGTCTACCTCGAACACGAGCTCGCCGATTACAACTTCGTCGGGCGCGGACGCGGTGGGTTCGTCTTCAACGAGCACTCGGATATCGCCGTCCGCAACGGCATAAAAATTGATTACGACTCGACTTTCCCTCTCTCGAAGAACAAAAGCGGACGGCTGATCTCGCTCCGCTCCCCGCTCTCCTGGATATTCCCGCGAATCTGCACGGTCGCTGAGCTTGAATACGACGGCAAACGCTTCCGGATGTTCAACACCCACTTAGACGTCTCGAGCGAAGCCGCGCGGGTGATTCAGCTGCGCATCGTCTGCCGCCGCATCGCCGAGCTGAACTCCGAGGATCCGCTCCCGACAATCCTGACCGGCGATTTCAACGCGAAACCCGATTCCCGAACGGTAAAGCTGCTCGAAGATCCCGAACTCCCGAAGCTCGCGAGCGTCACCAGCAACATCATCGGCGGAACCTATCATTTCTTCAAGGGCAAGGAATCCGGCTTGCGCATCGACCACATCTTCGCGAGCCCCGAATTCTCGATAAACTCAAGCGAAATTGTCCGCCGCTCCTGGGACGGTGTCTATCCGTCCGACCACTACCCGCTGCTCACAACTTTAACTTTATAAGGAGAAAGAAATGACGACCGACAACCGCGCGGCTTTCAGAAAAAAGCTCCGCACCTCGACAAAATTCAGGCTCTCGGCGGCACAGATCATCATTCTGGGCTTTCTTTTGCTGATTCTCGTCGGCGGAGTGCTGCTCAGTCTGCCGATCTCGTCGGCGGAACGGACGTTCACCTCGCTTGAGGACGCGATGTTCACGTCGGTAAGCGCGACCTGCGTCACCGGACTTACCGTCGTTCCGAGCGGCTCGCACTGGAGTCTGTTCGGGCAAATAATTATCATCCTGCTGATACAGATTGGCGGTCTGGGCTTCATGACGCTTGCCGTGATGCTCTCGATCTTCGCAAAGCGGCAGATCTCGCCACGCGAACGCATGATCACCGCGCAGTCTCTCGGTCTTTCGGATTTTGGCGGAACCGTAAAGCTCGTCAGGCGGATACTCCTCGGAACGCTCTGCATCGAGCTCACCGGAGCGATAATCCTTTCGACTCAGTTCGTGCCGGAATTCGGATTCGCAAAGGGCGTCTGGTACGGCGTCTTCCACTCGATCTCGTCCTTCTGCAACGCCGGATTCGATCTGATGGACAGCTACACCGGCTTCAGGGAGAATTATCTCGTCGGAATAACCGTCATGTTCCTGATAGTTCTCGGAGGAATCGGTTTCATCGTCTGGGACGATATCGTGAACTTCATTAAATCTCACAAGAAAATCTCGGTTTACTCGCGGTTCGTGATAATCCTGACCGCCTCGCTTATTTTAAGCGGCGCCTTCTTTGTCGGGATGTTTGAGTGGAACAACCCTGAAACGCTTGCGAACATGTCAGTCGGAAACAAGATCTATCACAGCTTCTTCCAATCGGTGACGACCCGAACCGCCGGAATAGATTTCATCAACAACTCCGCGATGACCGACTCGACTAAGCTGATCTGCCTCTTCTACATGCTGATCGGCGGCGCGTCGGGCTCGACCGCGGGCGGAGTAAAGGTCGGCAGCTTCGGAGTGCTCGCGCTCGCCGTGCTGAGCTTCACAAAAGGCAGCGACGAGATTGTCCTCCACCGAAGAAAAGTCTCGCACGAGACGGTTGTACGCGCGCTGACCGCCGTCTCGATCAACCTCAGCGCCGGAATACTCGGCGGAATGCTCATCGCGGTCGCGGAGAATGTCGGACTGCTCGAGGCGCTCTACGAGACGATCTCGGCAATCTCAACGGTCGGGTTGTCGCTTTCACTGACGCCGGATCTGTCGCTCTTCTCGCACATTGTCGTGATGCTGCTCATGTTCTTCGGACGCGTCGGAATACTGACGATCACCTACTCACTGATGCTGAAGGGCGCGCGCAAAAAGAGCTGCATAAGCTATCCGGAAGTCAATCTGATGATAGGATAAATATGTGCATTCATCAACATAAAAAGTTTCTTAAAAAACAAATTTCAATCTGCAATATCTATTCGCAAAAGTAAGCAAATCAAATAAACAATTTGTTTGAAAAGGTTTGAGGAAGGTGAGGGTGCAGGGGGAGGAAACCCCTTTCCTCAAAAGGGGTTTCCTCCCCCTGCAAAGGAGTAAATTATGAGATCTAAAAAAAGAAGTTTCTGCATAATCGGGCTCGGGCGCTTCGGACAGACACTTGCCGAAAATCTCGCGCGGACCGACCATCAGGTGTTAGTCATCGACGAGGACAGTGAGATCGTCAACGCGATGAGCGACATCGTAACAAACGCCGTCGTCGGCGACCCGACGAACGAACAGGTTCTGAGAGCCGCCGGTGTCAGCGATTACGACTGCGCGGTCGTCGCGTCGGCTGACAACATAAATGACAGCATCCTCATCACTCTGATACTCAAGGAGATGGGCGTGAAGCAGGTCGTCTCGCGCGCCTCGTCCGCTCAGCACCGCCGCGTGCTCGAGAAAATCGGCGCGGACATGGTCGTCTTCCCCGAGCAGGACATGGGTGAAAAGCTCGTCGGAATTCTCGACCGCAACAACGTGCTCGAGTACATCGAATTCTCGGACACTCACTCGATCGTTGAGGTCGCTGTGCCTGACAGCTGGATCGGCAAGACGCTCTCTGAGCTCGACCTGCGCAAGCGGATCGGTGTGACGGTTCTCGCGGTCAGCGACCCTGTGTCCGGAATGAACATCTCGCCAGACCCATACAAGCCCTTCACCGAAAACGAAACAG
>CAKSOR010000396.1 GCA_934477985.1 uncultured Eubacteriales bacterium | reverse complement strand
GACCGGTCCGTAGCCGCGCAGGACGACGACGGTATTCTCATCGATGTCCGAATCATCCGAGAGCAGATACTCGCGGCATTTTTCGAGGCTGTCGAAGACCTTTGCCGGTCCTCTGTGGTAAAGCAGCTCCGGACTTGCCGCGCTCCGCTTGATGACCGCCCCGCCCGGCGCGAGATTTCCGCGGAGTATCGCGATGCCGCCCTTTTCCTCGAGCGGATCGTCGAGCGGACGGATCATGTTCGTGTCGTATGGCAGATCGGCGTCCCTCAGGTTCTCGCCGAGCGTTTTGCCGCTGACCGTCAGACAGTCGGTGTGCAGCAATCCCTCAAGCTCCTTCATCAGCGAGAAGACACCGCCAGCGTTGTGGAAATCAGTTCCGACCGCACCGTCTCCGTGAGGCTTGACATTTACAAGCACCGGCGTTCTGTCGCTTATCCGCTGGAAATCCTCGAGCTCAAGCGGGATATTCGCGCGGCGGGCAATCGCCATCAGGTGAATTATCAGGTTCGTCGAGCCTCCGGCAGCCATCAGGACGGTTATCGCGTTCTCAATCGACTCGCGCGTGATTATGTCGAGGCACTTTATGTCCTTCTCGACAAGCTCGACAATCGCGCGTCCGGTCTCCTCGGCGGTGCGCGCCTTTTCAGCCGAGACTCCGAGCGACGACGCGGAGTTCGGAAGCGCGATTCCCATCGCCTCGGCGACGGTCTGGCAGGTGTTTGCCGTGCCCATTATCGGGCAAGCGCCGGCGCTGCCATAGAGACAGCCTTCGTACTTTGTCATCTCCTCGAGCGTGATCTCGCCCGATGTGAAGCGGTTATAGATGTGGAAGCTGTCGGTTCCGCAGACAAGCTGTTTTCCCTTGAAGTGCCCTGGGAGCATCGCGCCGCCGGGGAGGAAGATCGTCGGCTTGTTCGCTGAGACGGCAGCCATCAGCTGCGCGGGGACATTCTTGTCGCATCCGCCGATCAGGACGACGCCGTCAAAGGGATGACGCGAGATCAGCTCCTCGGTCGTCATCGAGAGGAGATTTCGGTAGATAAGGCTCGAGAGGTCGAAGAAGACCTCGCAGATCGAGAGCGTGTTGACCTCGAGCGGGAATCCGCCCGCCGCCCAGACGCCGCGCTTGACGGCTTCAGCGAGCTGACGGAAGTGATAGTGACCGGGATTCGTCTCAGCCCAGGTATTGATTATGCCGATTATCGGCTTTTCGATGTCGCGGTCGGTGTAGCCCATCGACTTTAAGAGAGCGTTGCGCAGAAGACCCGTGCGGTCGCCGCGCTTTTTCCATTCGGGGGAGTAGTTGTTTTGCATGATTTTCTTTCTTTTAATTCTCAGTGTCGGGGAATTCGTACCCCGCCGTTCTTGTGCTCAGGATTTTGGTTGTTTAACAACACGTATTTCACGGTTACAATAGAGATTCCTATCATAATCAAGCTTCATATCAAAACCCTCAGCAGTTCTATGCCATTCGACTTTGATTCCACGGCATTCAGCATGAACAAACTCAAGTCCTGATGTATAGTCCGGACGAATATCAACCGACCCATCAAAGTTGAATCGAAGACCACCAAGCGATCTGCTAAACCACGTGGCAACGGAGCCAAACATGTGGTGATTCATAGAGCTGGGACGTTTTCCGTTCTTTGCATAGAGACGTTCTTCGATGTAAAAATCCTCCCAAAGCGATGTAGCGTCATGCGCGATCAGATAGCCATATGAAGGCCATTTTGTCGTCGCTACCATGTTAACCGCCATATCCCCATGTCCAAAATCTGAAAGTACTGAATAAAGAACACGTGTACCTATAATTCCAACACTCATGCTCCCGTCCTTCTCTTTGATACAGTCTAGCAAAACCTCAAAAGCCTGCTTCTTCTCAGCGGGATCAAAAATGTTGTAATAGAGAGCCATTGCCTGGCTTGTCTGGCAATATCCCTCGACTGTCATTGTCTGAAAATCGATCAGCTTTTCGCGGATACTACGTCGGAAATCAGCTGCCAGAGTACGTGCATAGTTTTCTTCAAGCGTCTTTCCAAGTTTTTCGAAAATTTGAGAAGCCTTCATGCAAGCATCATAAGCAAGGATAGAACTTGTAACACATACCGGTGCTGCACTAGCACTGCAAATGTGATGAGGCTCGTGCCAGTCGCAAAGCCCGTAGTTGATTAATCCGTTGGTATGGTGTGAAGCAAGGTATGTAATGTAAGAGAAGATGGCTGATGCGTTATCTTCCAGTACACAGCGATCCTGCGTGTATGTATAGATCACGTACGGGATTTCAACCACAGCGTTATCCCACGCCGGTCCATCATTTCGGATAAACCCCCAACCACAATCAGGCGTGAGACTGGAGACCTTACCGTCATGTCCTTGCGTCTCACGAATGCAACATAGCCATTGTTCAAGACTTTTTTCGCAATAAAGGTTGCGTAAGAAATAATCAGTGGAAATCATGGAATCACCAGTCCAGCCTGCTTTTTCACGATGAGGGCAATCAATTGGATAATATTGGAAATTGGAGCGAGCTGTGGTGACCGCAAGCTGCTGTGTCTTTACCAGCATATCATTTGAACAAGTGAAGCTACCGGCATCAGCAAAGTCTGAACCGGTTACCTCATAGGTTAACAATGCAACCGTCGCCTGTTGCTCAGTAATGCCGGTTACAAAAGCATATCGGAAACCATGATAAGTAAATGAAGGACGATACACCTGCTTTCCGGAACGACAGGTATAATAGATATCCTGTCTGCATTCATAAACATTGTTCAAAAGCAAATTGTCGCGGCACAGTTTACCATCACGCAACCATTCACCGAAATCAATGTGTATATTCTGCCCCTCTACTGCGTCAATGTCAAGGCGCAGAATACCAGCGAGATTCTCGCCAAAATCATACAGATACCCATCATCGATTGCCGTAATTCTGACCGGCGTAATCTCTCGCAGTGTGTGTATCGGCTCGCAGTCACACAGCTTAGCAATTCCGCATGGCGTTGGTGCGGGACGCACTGGCTTCCAGCCGCTGTCATCAAAGTCAGGAAGACACCAGTTTGGAATTTCCTTTGTGGCATCGTAAATCTCACCAAGACGCATGTCATCAAAAAGAATCGGAGATGGCGCGGTGACAAATCTCTCGTCAGCCTCAATGATTTTCGTTCCGTCTTTATTCACAAGCTCCATAGC
>CAKSOR010000395.1 GCA_934477985.1 uncultured Eubacteriales bacterium | reverse complement strand
CGGAGATTTGCGGAGCAAATCTCCGTGCCGCGCAGGCGGGAACTCCGTTCCCGTCGACCTCGCGCGCCCGGATCGCTCGCCTCCGGCTCGCTTCCGGCGCGAGGTCGATGGCGAGCTTTGCTCGCCACCTGCGTTCGCCGGGGGCGCGCCGCGCCCCCGGCGAATCGCGGCGCGGTCAAACCGCGCCGCGTCCGCAGCTGTCATCCAAAGCTTCCCATGCCGTTTCCGCCGATCTTCCTGTACTTATTCGGCGTCATCCCTACCTGCCGCTTGAAAACCGAGATGAAATGCGAGCAGTCGGCGAACCCGCACTCGTAACAGACCTCTGTGACGGTCGCGCCGGACGACAACAGCTTTTTCGCCTGCGAGATCCGCGCCGCGCTCAGATATTCGCTGAACCCCATCCCCATGTAGCGCTTGAATATCCGCGAGAGATACGACGCCGAGACGCCAAAGCTCTTCGCGGTCGCCTCAATTGTCGGCGGGAAGGCGAGATTCTCGTCGAGCGATGTTATCAGCGTCTCAATCATCGGCGGCAGAGACGACTTCGCCGCGAACTTTTTTTGGCGTATCGCCTCGCCGACCGTTGAGAGCAGACCGAGCAGCAGCGAGTACGACGCCGTGCCCGAATCCGCCGCGTCAGCGTCGTGCAGCTTGTCGATCGTCCGAAAGGCGTACATCACATCGCGCCGCTCTCCCGGCTCAAGCCGCAGAAGCCCGCCTTTGGTCTGACCGCCCTCGCCCGGGTCGATGAACCATACCGGCGACGTCTGACCCTCGCCGAGATGCTGAAAACAGCTCGTCGAGAGCTTGATGAAGAATCGGTCGTAGACCGCGTCGCTCCTGAGCAGCGGTCGGTGCAGCTCGTTCGGCAGCACAAGCACCAGGTCGCCGCTCTCAAGGTCATAGACCCGCCCGTCAATGTAATATCCGGAGTCACCCGAGACAAACATATACAGTTCGGCAAAATCATGAAAGTGCGGACTCTGTGCGTTCCCGGGCGTCGAGTTGTGACTGAATAAAATCGGCGAACTGTCAAAAATATTTATATTGTACTCTTTGAAAAATGTAATCATGGTTCATAATTCCCTATTTTGAGTAAAAAATATGCTATTAATATGTCTTGATTTCTGGTATCATATTATATGAACATTTTAAAAAATTTCAGGAGGCAAAAAATGAAACAGAAAAGAATATTCTGCGCGCTTCTCGCGGGACTCATGCTGATGGCGTCCTGCGGCTCGACCGGTTCCGGCACGACAGGCGATAACGGAACGACCGCCGGAGGCGACACAACTTCTACCGAGACCGCTGCGCCCGGACTCATCTCAAAGCTCACTCCCGAGCTCAAGGAAGAACTCGGTCTTGACGGCTATGAGTTCAACGTCTTCCTCCGCGCCGCCGAGTCGACCTGGACGCTCAAGGACATCGTCGCCGAGGAGGAGAACGGCGAAACGCTCAACGACGCTGTCTTCAAGCGCAATGTCTGGCTCGAGGAAAATTACGGCTTCAAGCTCACCGTCGGCTATTCGGCTGACGCGTCGGCTTCCGAGCTCACGACCTATATCCTCGCGGCTGACGACAGCTACGACGCCTATTTCCCGATGGGCAGAACCGCCGGAACAGCCGCCTCGCAGGGACTTCTTCAGGATCTGAAGCAGGTAAAGTACATCGACCTCGATAACGACTGCTGGAACCACATGTTCGCTGACTCGCTCGAGATCGACGGCAGACTCTTCTACGCGACCGGCGCTATCACGACCAACTCCTACGACGCGGTCAGACTCTTCATGTTCAACAAGACGCTGCTCAGCAAGTATCAGCTCGAAGACCCCTACAAGCTCGTCCGCGAGGGCAAGTGGACCTTCGACAAGATGAACGAGATGGCTGCGAAGGCATCGGCTGACCTCAACGGCGACGCGCAGATGACGGTCGACGACCGGTACGGACTCGGCTGGCAGAGCTCGGTCGGCGCACAGCCATTCTTCTTCGGCGCAGGCGAAAAGGTCTCGAAGATCGACAAGGACGGACTTCCGGAGTTCAGCCTTGAGTCCGAGCGCTTCACCGACATCTACAACAAGGTTCGTGACACCGTGGCGAACCACGATGTTTACTACTCCGGATCTGACGAAGATGTTCTGAAGATGTTCTACGAGGAGCGTTCGCTCTTCTTCACCGAGGTGCTGAACTGCGCGAAGAAGCTCCGCCCCTATGAGGTCGATTTCGGACTTCTCCCGCTCGCGAAGTGGACCGAGGAGCAGGAGGATTATATCCAGTACGTCGACGCCTGGTGCCTGAGCCCGGTCGTTATAGCGAAGAACAACACTAATATGGACCGCACCGGCTTCATCGTCCAGGCAATCGCCGAGGCTTCGAAGGATTATCTTGTCCAGCCGTATTATGAAACCGTTCTCAACGGCAAGGTTCTTCGCGACGAGGAATCGTCCGAGATGCTCGACATCGTTGTCAACAACTTCGTGCTCGACAACTGCGACATGTACAGCTGGGGCAATATACTCACCGCTCTCCGCGACGGAATCGCGAACGGAAGCGACCTCTCGAGCATCATCGCGGCGAACAAGTCGTCGATTGAGGCTGCCATCGATAAGACGATCGAGAATATCCGCGGCTGATTCCAATAGACATATTGGATAACCCTACCAACATGTCAATCAAATTGCTGACTTCCGTCGCCAATTTGATACGCTGAAGTCGGGTTATCGAATATGTCTATTATACCACAAAACGCCGGATAAATCAAGCCAAAATATAAAAAAATGAACCGTCCCGAAAAATTCGGGACGGTTTTGTTCAGTCAAGAGGAGCAACGACCGCCATACCGCAGAGCGGAATCGCAATCTCACAGTATCCGTCAATCAGCCGCTCATCCTCGCTCACGACCATTCCGGCGCAGTCGAGCACCTTCACGCGGAATCTCCGGGCGTCCGAGCTCACGACAACCGGCTCCTTCGAGAAAGCGTTGACGATATACTGAGTCTTTCCGCAAAGCCTGTAGAGCCGCTCTGAGTAGAGCGCGGCGAGCTTTTCATCGTCATTTTCAGCCTCGACGACCGTGAAATTCGCGTCGCAGCGGTGCGCCGAAAGATGACCGTGCTGCAAAAGTCCGCGCTTTTCGGACATGAAATTCACCCAGAACCGCAGCATCGCGCTCTGCCGCTCCTCGAGCT
>CAKSOR010000394.1 GCA_934477985.1 uncultured Eubacteriales bacterium | reverse complement strand
GATTCGATGCGAAGGCGTTCTCCCTTTGGTAGCTGTCGTTGAATACCCATTCCGGATAGCCTATCGCGTTTCCGTAAATGTATCCGAAGTCGAGCGTCATCGTCTCGCGGATGATGTCGTACATGCGAGAGGAATCGTCATCGCGCGCGTATTTCTTCTTGAGCGCGGTTTCAAAGTACGCCGGGAGGACATTTTCATGGTTCGAGCTCGAGAGCGCCTCGAGCACCGCGCCCGCGATGTCAGCGTGTGACGTGGTGACCGGCATTGAGAAAGCGTTATGCGTGTTGCGCGCCGATGAACGATATTCGTCCTTCTCGTCATATTTCGGATATGGAAGAATTCCGTAATCGTCCTTCATGTCACGCAGCTGAGCGACCGAGTCGTCCATCTCGGCGGTCATTATGAAGATGTCGCCGGACTCGAATTTGCTTGCTACCTTGTTGTAGGTCTCAAGCTCAGCCGGAACCGCGTTTGTGACGCCTGGAAAATATCCGCCCTCGTTTACGTAGAGAATGTTGTAGAGCTTATTGATAACGTCGGCGTCGCGTTCAGAACCGTAGGTGAATTTCCACTCGCCCGAGCTGTCCTTGGTATACATAAGCGAGTCGGTTGAAATCCAGAAGCCCTTCGGATGATTCCGGTCGTGAACGACAAATCCGAGCTTGTCCTCAAGGTCATATTTTCCGTCGCCGTTGAGGTCAGCCGAAGCCTTAGTGGAAAGCTCTCCGAGCTTATCGAGCGTCCATTTGCCCGAGTCGACGAGCTCATACGGATTTTCGGTCTTGAACTCGTCCATCAGCCGCTGGTTGAAGTACATGCAGAACACGCATTTCATGTAGCCGAGCGACGCGTCTCCGGAGACGAAGAAGAGTTTGCCGTCTATCGCGCACTGATCCATCAGTCCGCCGAGATAATACGGCTTGTCGAGGTCGATGTATTCGTTCTGAGCTACATCCATGAACACGCCCTGATTCATGAGTGTCGGCGAGTTGCCGATCATCAGGTCGACCCAGTCGTACTCGTCGTCACCCGCGAGTATCGTGCTTGTGATGTGTTTCATGTATTCTTCGCGGTATTGAGTTGTGTGTCCCGGGCGCTTCACGGTGTTGATCTTGACATTCAGCCGCTCTTCGACAGAGCGGAAGCTGTCGAATATCGCGTCGTCAACGACATCTCCGGTCGCTTCATCGACCGTGAATTCGCTCGCGACCTCCTCGCGGTAGAGGAAGGTGACCGTGTCGCCGTTGAATCTGAGGTCTTCAGGCAGATCGTCGGGGTATTTCTTCGCCGTCTCGGTTATGGAATTAGTTTCATCCGGGGGGGGGTAACGCTGTCAACAGTTTCGCTTCCGCAGGAAGCCGCCGCAAGCGCTGTCGCGAGCAGAAGGGTGAAAGCGGTGATTCTTTTCATGATGATCTCCTTTTTATTTTGAATTTAATCGTTTCCGATAAACACGTCGTTTTCAGCTCCGCAGGCGTGAACAATCGTCCGCAGAAGCTCGGTCTCGTACTCGTAGCTCATGACCATCGGCAGTTCGCCGCGAACCTCGTGCGCGAAGTGCTCGAGCATCGGATAGTAGCGGTGGTAGGGCTCGCAGGTGACCTCCTCCGCGCCGTTCATCCATGCCGGGGGATTCTTGCTCTGGAGCGTGATTTTGGCGTTAGCTACCTGAAGTCCGCCGCTTACATGCACCTCGATAGGTCTTATTTCAACCGTTCCCTTCGTGCCGCAGATGACGAGCTGGCGGCGGTCGAAGCCGTTGTACTCGCTCGCGCAGGTCTTGACAAACGAC
This sequence comes from uncultured Eubacteriales bacterium, assembly GCA_934477985.1. Classification (GTDB taxonomy): domain Bacteria; phylum Bacillota; class Clostridia; order Oscillospirales; family CAG-272; genus Flemingiibacterium. The sequence continues at coordinate 1,399 of CAKSOR010000394.1, read as the reverse complement.
GCGCCGTTCTCATATTTAAATACGACACAGCCGAAATCGTCGGTCATAATTCCTTCGTTTCCGGTCGGGCAGGACAGCGGGATTATCTCCTTCGGGAAGCCCTGGAACTGGCAGACCATGTCGATCAGGTGGCAGCCGAGGAAGAAGAGCATTCCGCCTTTGTAGCGTCCGAGCCATCTGCGCTTGTTCGGGTCATGGCGAACCGACATGTGAGCCTCAACCGAGTAGATTTCGCCGAGTTCGCCGCTCTCGAGCAGCTTTTTCGCCTGCTGGACAAGCGGGTTGAAGCGGTAGACATAGCCGAAGCCGACCGGGAGCTTCTTCTCCTTCATCGTCGCCATGAACTTCTCAAAGCGCGGAATGTCGGCGCTGCCCGGCTTGTCGAGGAATACCGGAATGCCCTTGTCGGCGAACCTCTGGGCGTATTCAATCTCGTACTCCTTACCAGCCTCGATGACTACTGCCTCGAGGTCGTCCATAGCAAGCAGCTCGTCGAGCGAGTACTCCCTGAAGCCCTCGTAGGGCTTGCAGTTCCTGGTTTTGTCGAGGTCGCAGACTCCGACTATCTCAAAGGTCTCGGGGTGAGCCTTCATCGAGTTGAAATTCGGCTCGGTGTGGTCGTGCTTATTGCCGATGAGGGCGGTTTTTACGGGCTTCATTTTAATCTCCTCCAGTCAAATTGGGTTACAGGGAACGATTTTTCGGCGCAGAGGCGGGTGTAGACCTCGGGCGCTTCCTCGGGGGAGCGGATGTCCTCGACTAACTCATCGAGGTTCAGGCGACCCATCGAGACGAGCTTGATTATCGCCTGAGCGTCGTCGCGCTGAGTCCACCAGCCGTTCGACGACTCGTGCTCCGGGCGGGCGTTTGTGTGCGCGCCGACGAGCGTTATGCCGGGACCGTGCACTTTTCTGTAGTAGTCGATTGTGAAATCCGAGTGGCGCGTGCAGCCGAGCAGCGCGACTCTGCCGAATCTCGCCATGCAGTCGAGCACCTGATCGAGCGCCTTGCCGTTTCCGGTGACCTCAATAGCGACCTTCGCGCCGCCGTTTGTGAGCTCCTTTACCTTCGAAGTGAAGCCTTCGGCAAATGGGTCAAGCGCGAAGTCAGCGCCGAATTTCAGCGCCTGAGCGCGTCTTTCGGGGTTCGGGTCGACCGCGATTATCGGAACTGCGCCCGCGACTCTGAGGAGCTTGACCGCGATAAGTCCGAGCACGCCGAGTCCCATGACTATCGCCGACTCGCCGAACTCGGTGCGGCACTTTCTGACAGCCGCCGCCGGGAAGGTGCAGATATGTACAAGCGCTCCGGCGTTGTCCGAGATGCTGTCGGGCAGCTTGTAGATATTATTGAAGGCAACCGAGACGTACTGATTGTGCGTCGTCCAGGACATCGCGAC
>CAKSOR010000393.1 GCA_934477985.1 uncultured Eubacteriales bacterium | reverse complement strand
CGTCTATACCGAGTCCGGGCTTGTTCGGAACTGCCGCGAAACCATCCTTGATCACCGGGTTCTCGATTCCGAGCGCCAGGTCGTTCCACCACGAGACATCCGACGAGTGATACTCGACAGCGAGCACATTCTGTACAGCCGCCGCGCAGTGAAGCGCTGCCATGAATCCGACCGGGCTCTCAGCCATATGGATAGCCATTGCGACTCCATACTTGTCGCACATATCGCCGAGCTTCTTCATCTCGAGCATGCCGCCGACAGTCAGCGTGTCGGGATGGATGACAGAAACTCCGCCTGCCTTCATCAAAGGCTCAAAGTTCTCGTGCAGGTAGATGTCCTCGCCGGTGCAGATCGGCACGGTGGTCGCGTGAGCGATCTTCGCGAAGTGCTCGGTGTACTGCCACGGAGCGACATCCTCCATCCAGCTGATGTTGTACTTCTCGATGCGGCGCGCGAAACGGATGCAGTCCTCGATGCAGACGTGTCCGAAATGGTCAATTGCCAGCGGAACTTCATATCCGATGATGTCGCGGACTTCCTTCACATAGTTCTCGAGATAATCGAGTCCCTTCTCGGTGATATGTATGCCGGTCGCGTAGTGCGGGATCGTGAAGGTCTCGTAGTTCTTGCCCATCATCATGTCGTAGTCGATCGAGCCTTTCTGGTGCGCGATCGCCTTCGCCGAGTACTTCTTGATGTCCTCGAGGAAGCCGAGTGGCGCGTTCAGGCAGCCCGGCTCGTCGATCATGAGCTCGATGCCGAGATCCATCTTGAGGAAGGTATAACCTGCTTCCATGCGCTTCTTGAGCGCGCGTCCCATGTCGGCGCCGGTATGCTTGCCGTCGACATCGGTATCGCAGTAAACTCTTACCTTGTCGCGGAACTTGCCGCCGAGCATCTGCCAGCACGGAACTCCCCACGCCTTTCCGGCGATGTCCATCAGCGCGACCTCGACGCCCGAAACACCGCCGCCCTGGCGCGAGTGACCGCCAAACTGCTTTACACGGCGGAAGAGCTTGTCGACGTTGCAGGGATTTTCATTAAGTATGCGGCTCTTGAGCATCAACGCGTAGGTCGCGCTCGAAGCGTCACGGACCTCTCCGTATCCGACGATACCCTGGTTCGTATAGATCTTGATGAGCGGGCAGTGCTTTGGAGCGCCGTCGATGTTGGTGACGCGCATGTCGGTGATCTTCAGCTCAGACGGCGAGGACGCGGTGCTTATGTTGCCTTCGATGTGCTCGCGGATCGTTTTTTCTTCCATGAGTATTTCTCCTTTTCCTTGACAAATGAGATTTTTGTGGTATAATATATTTACGGACACTTGCGGCGATTACGCCGATTGTCCTCTCTGATAATATTATACACCATCCGAAAAAGAATTTCATCAAATATATTATGAATTTTCTAACATATATTTCGATTTTTTCCCGCGAAAGGAACTTCTGATGCTTGTAAACGAATACAATATCATGTCCGAGACCGGCACGGGTGCTCTGATGCGTCTGTTCAACTCCCACGCCGACAACGGCAAACGCCCGCTCGCGAACCATCACCACACGATGATCGAGATCTCCTACATCAAGCGTGGAAGCGGCGTTTACACCGTCGGCGACCGCACATATGACATCGCGCCCGGCGACGTCTTCATGTTCGGAAGCGATGAGCCGCACTGCATCACCGAGATAAACGGCGACTGCGATATGCTCATAATGAACGTTCACTTCGAGCCCCGCTTCATATGGGCGCCCGGAAACGGAATGTTCGACGCTAAATATCTGCGGGTGTTTCTCGACCGCGGCGGAGATTTCTCGAACCGCCTGGAACGCGGAGCTTCGTCGACGGCTGAGATTGCAGGGCTGCTGCTCTCGATGGAGCGCGAGTTCGAGGCAGCCGAGCCCGAGTTTGAGCTGATCGTCAAGATACGGCTGCTTACCGTTCTGGTTCTTCTCGCCCGCACCTGCGGAATCTCGGACGGCGACTATGAGTTCCACGACGACCCGAATCTCACCGCGATGGATTCGGTCATGGAATACATCAACGCCAATCTCGCGTCGCAGCTCGTTCTGGACGATCTCGCAAAGCAGGCGAACATGAGCCGTTCGTATTTCTCGACCGTATTCAAGCGGCTGAACGGCATGACTCCCTGGGAATACATCACGCTGAAACGCGTCGAGAACGCGATTCCGATGCTCAGCCGCGAGGACATGAGCATAATCGAGATCGCCGGCGCGTGCGGCTTCAACAGCACCGCGAACTTCAACCGCGCCTTCCGGAAGGTCACAGGTCGGACTCCGTCGAGCTACCGCCGCGGAGTGTGAGGCATTTCTGTCCGCGGAGCGTCTGATTCTGAAAATTCCATTTGCTTTATTTCTTTTTCCGCGTGTCAAAGACACGCGGAAAAAGACGGTGTCAGGCAGGCTGTCACCGTGGAGCGGGTTGAGGCAAATTTGCCTCGACCCGGCTATTCGACCGCTTCACGGTCGAATAGCACAGGCGGGGACTCACGTCCCCGTCCGCCTCGTCTTCGAGGCGGATGGCGCTTCGCGCCACCTGGGCGCGCGCTTTGCGCGCCGCAGGAGGCTTGCAGCCCCCTGCACTCCCGCCGGCACGGCGAGTCGCATAGCGACTCGCCGTGCCGCGCAGGCGGGAACTTCGTTCCCGTCGCCCACGGTTTGAGTGCGCGGCAAGCCGCACGCTCAAACCGTGGGCGATGGCTCGCGAAGCGAGCCACATGCGTTCGCCCGGGCTGCTGCGCAGCCCGGGCGAATCTGCGCGGCGCTGGGCGCCGCGCAGATCGAACGCCCCGCTGAGACAAACGTAAGTCGCTTCTGACAATTACCGAGCCGTATCATCATCGACAACGACGCTCTCGATCACCGGCAGCAGAACCTCCGAATAATACCCCTCCGGATCATCGCCGTAGGACGTGAACTCCATAGTGAAGACGACCTTGTTCCCACGCCTGAAAACCAGCAGATACTGCGTGTACTTGTCGTAGGAATCCGGATAATACGACGTGATCTGCAAATACTCGAGTCCCTGATCGGTCTTGCCGTAGGTGAACGCCGACGTGTCGCTCGTCCACCCCGTGCCGTCGAGCGCTTTCGTGTTCCATTTGCCCGACGCGCTGATCAGCCCGTCCGTGTACATTCCGTTGTTCCGCAGCATACGCGTGGTCGAGTCCTTTT
>CAKSOR010000392.1 GCA_934477985.1 uncultured Eubacteriales bacterium | reverse complement strand
GATGGACATGGTTTTTCTGGTTATCGTTACTGGCATGGATTTTCCTTTCTGGGTTTAAATGAATAATGAAGAGTGAATATTGAATAATGAATAATTGCGGTGGGAATCGGGCTTGCCCGATTCCTTTATTGAGTGCGGGTGGGTATATGGTCGGCGGTCGGAATTTCCTTTCCGTCGTGCAGGGCGTAAAGCTTCTTCGCGAAGCTTTCGAACATCACGCAGACGTCCTTATACTGCCGGTGGCAGACGTCCTGCAAGCCGATCTGATAGCACTCGCCGTCGAAGCGCCCGAAGTAGGGCTGATCGTTATACTCGAAGTAGTGCATGCCAACGAGACCCGGCTCGACCGCGCCGTTCTCGGCGTAATAGCGGCAGGCGTCGGCGCGCTCCTTCTGCGTGCCCACGAACCGCAGTCCATACGCCGGAAGGAGCGATTCAATCGCGCCGATATGCCACTCGCCGACGAGGAATGGCTTTCCGAGCTTTTCGCACATCGCGGCGGCTTCTTTCGGGCTGTCGCCGTAGCAGTTGAACGAGAACGCGTCGAACGGCTCGTGCGAAAAGCTGAGAATCCGCTCCGAGAGTCCCGAATAGCGCATTCCGAGGTTGAGGTGGTCGGGGTCGACCCTTCTCAGAGCGTCGCTGACAATCCGCTCATAGGCGTCGACAAGCAGCTTCTCGAACGCTTTGAAATCGGCGGTCATCGCGTCGGTGCGGGCGAATGTCCGCGGCTCGAGGAGCTCATCGAAGCTCCCAAGCGAAGTCTTCCACGCGGCGTTCAACTCGACGAGACTGTACTTTTCCCTGAGAAATTCAACAAAGCGCGCTTTCGACGCCACGCAGCCCTCGCAGGCGAGAAGCCGCTCGGCAAGATCGACTCCGCTCGCGAAGAACCACTCGGGCTCGTTCGTCACAAAATAGCCGACCATGTACTTATCGCCGGCGTATTCCGAAAGCGAGCGCTTCGCGAACTCATCGCAGAGTTTTTTGTACTCCTCGCTGAAAACGTCCGGGAAGTCGCGGAAGATCCGCTCGGTCGTCAGCGGAAAATCGCGGAACGTGACGATGTACGGAATTTTCGCTTCCTTCAGGAATTCGTCGGTGCGCTCGTCAAAGTAGTCGTTCGTTCCGACGCCGATAGTATTGAAGCCCATTCTCCTGAGCCTCGAAGCGGTGATCACGGTGAAGGCTCTGTGCCAATCCTTCCCGAAGGCGCGGATCAGGTTCGCGCGGGCGAAGTTGAAGAGCTTCCGCTCCTTTGCCTCGGCGAGTCCGTTGCGGACGACATACTGCGGGATGTTCGAGCCGTCGCACCAGCATTCCGCGAACTCCTCCCCGTCCGGCAGCCACTCGCAGAGCGGCGAATAATCGTCGGTCAGCGCGAAGACACCGGCGCGTTCGCCGTAACAGACGCCGTTCGAGAAGAAGGCGTTTCCGTCCGGGTCGACGAGCCACCATCTGCCGTTCTCACACTCAAGCCGGAAAAATCCGCTCGCCGCGAATTTCTTCCCGGTGAAGCCGCCCCACTCCGACCAGCCGTCGGGATAGGACGCGGGCGATTCTTCAGCCTTTTCGTACTCGGAACGGAGAGAGTTTACAAGCTCCTCCTCACTCTTCACGCGGTCGGATGTCTGTCCGGATATCCCCTGACCGAAGCTGTCGACGAGCTTTTCGCCGGCAAGCGGCGACTCCGGGCAGGTCTTCGAGCTCCCGACCGAGTACAGCTCGACTTCGCCGGGGGCGGACGAGCTGACGGTCAGCTTTATCGCGCCGATCTTCGACTTGTCGGTCGGGATTCCGCCGATCGTGCCCTTGCGCAGCGCCGAGCGCGGGACTAAAAAGTTCTTGTCAAGCCTGAACGCCGATTCGCTCACCGGGAACGGGAGCGTCGCGCGGATGCCTGGGATGAGATACTGGTTTATACGGATGAGCGGCTGACTGTCAGCCGTCTCCGAAAACGCGAGCCGGATGACGGTGTCGTTCCCGCCCCTCGCCAAGAGGTCGAGACAGAGCCAGTCCGACTCCCGGAAGCCGCCGTCGGGCGTGATGAGATACTCAGAGCGCCCCGGCTGGCAGTTCAGTTTTTCAAATCGCATAGTGATACTCCTTTTTCATGTGCTTCAAGCTTATTATACAACATTTCAGCGCCCGGCGCAAGGTAAACTTTCGCGAATTTTTCCGGGTTTCTTTAACGTGCTTGACAAATCGCGGGTTTTGAGGTATAATTATGGTATCAGCGAAAAAGGAGTGACGGAATGAAGATCCCATTCATAATCGAACCCGGCTACGGAAGCTCGGCGCTCTGGACTCCGGCTATACGCGCCGGGATCGACAGCGAGCTCTCGCGAAAGAAGTACGGCTCGCTTTTCATAGATCACGACAACATCGACGCGGACGAGCTTCTCTCCTGCTTTGACGACGGCGAACGTAAGCTCGCGGTGCTGATCGGCACTTCGCCGTCATTCGTCCCGGAGATGATCGACCGGCTCGATCGGATCGGCATCGGCGTGCTCCTGGTCAGCTTTCAGCCGCCCGAGAACGCCCCGGTCAGAGGAGTCGTCAGAACAGATTACGTCGCCGGGATCGACACGCTGCTGAGGCATCTCTTCGCCTGCGGATGCCGCCGCCCCGCGCTCTACGCGGCGTTCACGAATTCCTCGACGGATATTGTCAAGCGCCGCGCCTACCTTGAGCACGCCGCGCTCGACGGCTTTGAGCCGATAACGATCGACAATGACGACGGGCTTGTCTCCTGCTTCGAAAAGCTGTCGGCGAGGCTTTCTGACATAGATTCGCTGATTTCGGTGAATGACATCGCCGCGGTCTCGGTCGTCAACCGCCTCGGCGAGCTCGGGATAAGAGTGCCAGACGACATTCAGGTCGCGTCGTTCGGCGGCTCGGAGGTCTCAAGGCTCTACAGCCCGGCGATAACCGTGCTTGAGATGCCGAACTTCGAGCTCGGACGCCAGGTCGTGAACGCCTTCGCGTATCTGTCGCGCTCCTCGGGCGAGGTGAGCCTGAGCGTCAGGGTCGCGGGAGACCTCGTTGTTCGCGAGACAACCCGCCCGCTCGCCGAGAGCCTGCCGCGAAGACGGCTGAGAGTTCCGGGAAACTCGAGTTTTTACGACGACAGCGAGGTCAAGGAGATCGAGCGGCTCGAACAACTGCTCTCGGTCTGCGACGGAACCGACCGGAAGC
>CAKSOR010000391.1 GCA_934477985.1 uncultured Eubacteriales bacterium | reverse complement strand
CGCCCCCTCTGACCAAATTAAGGAGATTATCGGATGGACAGATTCAAACTTCACGCGCCGTACAAGCCGACAGGAGACCAGCCCGAGGCTATAGAAAAGCTCGCCGCCGGGGTTGAGGCGGGCATGAAGGCGCAGACTCTGCTCGGAGTCACCGGCTCTGGCAAGACCTTCACGATGGCGAACATCATCGCCGAGCTCAACCGTCCGACGCTCGTGCTCGCGCACAACAAGACCCTCGCGGCGCAGCTTTGCTCGGAGTTCCGCGAGTTCTTCCCGGAGAACGCGGTCGAGTTCTTCGTCTCCTACTACGATTACTACCAGCCTGAGGCGTACATTCCCGGAAAAGACATCTACATCGAGAAGGACAGCTCTATAAATGACGAGATAGATATGCTCCGTCACAGCGCGACGAGCGCGCTTTTAGAGCGGCGCGACGTGATAATCGTCTCGTCGGTTTCCTGCATCTATTCGCTCGGCGACCCGGCGCAGTATCAGTCGATGCTGATAGGACTCCGTCCCGGGATGATAATGGAGCGCGACGAGCTGACCCGCCGCCTTGTCTCGCTGAGCTACGACCGGAACGACATAAATTTCGTCCGCGACAAGTTCAGGGTGCGCGGCGACGTCGTCGAAATTTTCCCGGCGTCTTCGGGCGACAAGGCGATAAGAGTCGAGTTCTTCGGCGACGAGATCGAGCGGCTGTCCGAGATAAACACGGTCACAGGCGAGCTTCTGCGGACGCTCAGCTATGTTTCGATCTTCCCGGCGACGCATTACGCCGTCTCGGACGACCGCCGCGAGGAGGCGCTTGTAGAAATCGAGAAGGAGCTCGAGGAGCGCGTCGACTGGTTCAGGTCGCAGAACATGCTGCTCGAGGCTCAGCGCATCGAGGAGCGCACGCGCTACGACCTTGAGATGCTCCGCGAGATCGGCTATTGCTCCGGAATCGAGAACTATTCGAGAGTCATGTCCGGGCGCGAACCCGGCTCGACGCCGTATACACTGCTCGACTACTTCCCGAAGGATTTCCTGCTTTTTGTCGATGAGTCGCACGTGACTCTCCCGCAGGTCAAGGGAATGAGCGGCGGAGACCGCGCGAGAAAGCGCTCGCTCGTCGATTACGGCTTCAGACTGCCGTCGGCGTACGACAACCGTCCGCTGTTCTTCGATGAGTTCGAGAAGAAGCTCAATCAGGTGATCTTCGTCAGCGCGACCCCGGCGGATTACGAACGCAAGCACTCGTCGCAGATCGTCGAGCAGATCATCCGTCCGACCGGACTTTTAGACCCCGAGATCGATGTGAGACCGGTCAAGGGACAGATCGAGGATCTGATCGGCGAGATTCGCGCGCGCACCGCGAAGGGCGAGCGTGTGCTCGTCACGACGCTGACAAAGAAGATGGCGGAGGATCTGACCGAGTTCCTCGAGATGAACCTCATCAAGGTCAAATACATCCACCACAACGTCGAGACGATGGAGCGCAGCGAGATAATCCGCGACCTGCGGCTCGGTGTCTTTGACGTGCTGGTCGGAATCAACCTTCTGCGGGAAGGACTCGACATTCCGGAGGTCTCGCTTGTCGCGATACTCGACGCCGATAAGGAGGGCTTCCTGCGCTCCGAGACGGCGCTTATCCAGACGATAGGACGCGCGGCGCGAAACTCCGAGGGACGCGTCATAATGTACGCCGACACGATTACGCCGTCAATGCAGGCGGCGATTGACGAGACCAATCGCCGCAGACTCCTTCAGATGGACTACAACAAGGCGCACGGAATCACGCCGCAGACTATAAAGAAGAGCGTCCGCGACCTCATCGAGATCGGCAGGAAGGAAGCCGAGGCTTCGCCGGAGAATAAGCTCGCAAAGCTCACTCGCGAGAACAAGAAGCTGAGCGCCGCCGACAAGGAGAAGCTCATCGAGGAGCTGACAGCCGAGATGAAAGCCGCCGCGAAGAAGCTCGAGTTTGAGCGTGCCGCCGCGCTCCGCGACCGCATTAAGGCGTTGCAGGCGTGATTTGCACTTTACAAAGGCAACGGGATGAACTGGCACAGCGATTTCTGAAAGGAAAACAGCTGAGTTCTTTCTGAGTGCCGAAGTCTCCCGAAAAAAGAAAGGAAATAACATGGCAGACCTTGTTTTACGCGGTGTCCGCGTGCACAATCTGAAAAATATTGACCTGACGATACCGCGCGACAAGCTGGTCGTCTTCACCGGACTCTCGGGCTCGGGCAAGTCGTCGCTGGCGTTCGACACGATTTACGCCGAGGGACACAGGCGGTTTGTCGAGTCGCTGTCCTCTTACGCGAGAATGTTCTTAGGGCAGCTTGACAAGCCGGATCTCGACAGCATCGAGGGACTCTCGCCGGCGATTTCGATCGACCAGAAGACGACCTCGAAGAATCCGCGTTCGACGGTCGGAACGGTAACGGAAATCTACGACTATCTGCGACTTCTCTACGCGCGGATAGGCATCCCGCACTGCCCGGTCTGCGGCAAGGAAATCCGCCAGCAGACGACCGACCAGATAATCGACCGGATAATGCTGCTCCCGGACGGCACGCGCTTCATGGTACTCGCGCCTATGGTCAGGGGCAAGAAGGGAATGCACGAGAAGATCTTCGAGGACGCGAAGAAGAGCGGCTATGTCCGCGTCCGCGTCGACGGCTCGCTTTTCGACCTTTCAGAGCCGATAAAGCTCGACAAGAATATAAAGCACACGGTCGAGATAGTCGTCGACCGGCTTGTCAAGCGCCCGGACATGCGCTCGAGACTCGCCGACTCGGTCGAGACCGCGCTGAGGCTCACTGACGGCGAGCTGAACGTCTCGATAGTCCTCAGGGATGGCGAGACCTTCGACGGCGACGCTGAGATGTCATTTTCGCAGTCGTACGCCTGTGAGGAGCATGGAATCTCGTTTGGCGAGCTCTCGCCGAGAATGTTCTCGTTCAACAACCCCTTCGGCGCCTGCCCGAAGTGCGCCGGACTCGGAGATATGCGGGTCATCTCGCCGGACAAGGTCATCCCTGACCGCTCGCTTTCACTTCACGAGGGCGCGATTCAGGTCAACGGCTTCAAGTCGCTCGAGGAGGAGAGCTGGAACGGTCCGCTCTTCGAGGAGGTCGGAAAGCGGCACGGCTTCACGCTCGACATGCCGATAAAGGACTATTCGGACGAGGCGCTGCAAGTGCTGCTCTAC
>CAKSOR010000390.1 GCA_934477985.1 uncultured Eubacteriales bacterium | reverse complement strand
CACAATGGCAAACACATGAACCAGTGTGACGGCGCTGGAATAGATTCCAACCTCCTCATAAGAGCAATAGCGGTTCAGAGATATCTTATCAATCGCCTGAAAAATCGTCGTGATTCCCATGCTCACAATAAATGGAAAGGCATAATGGTACAGTTCTTTCCTGTCTATGGAATACCGCTGCCTGATTTTTTTGAAGTTCCAAAGTTCTTTCTGCGAACCGATGCCGACCACAGTAACCACTCCATAGCTAACTGCACATGCAACAGTCAGCACGAACAGCTTTTGTGTCTGCAACAAAAAGCAGCCCACTATGGCAATCACTGCAAACAGCACCTTCGTCATGACTTGTAACATAGAATAGAGTTTTGTCTGATAAGTCACTCTGAGAAGGATAAGGTCAATGCGATTTATGACCTGAAAAAACACTGAAATCGTCAGCATGGTCATAATTTCCGGCTGAAATTCAAACCGGACCAGCCCTGTTAAGCTTACGACATTGACAAAGATGCCCACCAAAAGGGTAGACACAAAGGGCAGAACGCAGCATTCCCTGACGATGGTTCGCTGATAATCCTGGGTATCGAAGCAATAAAAATACCGAATCAGTGCCTGATCAAAACCCATGCACAGTACCATCAATGCAATACTGGCATACATAGTAAATATAGAGTATTGGCCATACTCCGCAGTGCCAACAAGGCGTGTCAGGACAGGTGTGGTCAGAAAGCCTACCAGCATATTGATCACTGTGCCTGTACCAATGGATATAAAATGCTTAAAAATGGATGGTTTATTCATATTTCCCCTCCATCTTCCAGTAATACATGCAGAACCTGTGGATAATGTACCAGTAAATCCCGCATCACCCGGTCATTCAGACTTTGATCTACATTCTGATGTGCAAGCGTGACATCCTGCTTTCCTTTGCTGACACACAATGCCTTCCCGCGGGTCTGAGATTTCACCACCGGCACACTGCCCTGAATGCTCATAACTTTCATCCACAAGTCGTCAGCGGTCAGAGCCAACGCCCTGATCTTCTCAATGTCAAAGGTTTCCTCCGGCATACAATGGGGCGGATACAATGTTCCTGCGCCTGTAGAGGCCATCACCCGATAGGACGGAATCCCTGCCGGAACGCGTCCGCTGACTTTCCAATGCCTGTATGATGCTACGAAACCGTTTTCCATTTTAATTTCCCGACCTCGATTGCAAATAATGGCATCAGGATATTGCCTGTGCATCACAAGCAGTTTTTCCAGCGAATCCTCCGGATAAATAATATCATCGTCATAGGTTACGATGATCTGTTCCGGGAACTCCTGCATGGCATAGTAATATTTCTTGTGAGCAAGCAGATCCTCGGCACAGAAGCGGATTTCCAATCCGTATGCACACAGCGCACGAAGCTGGGCAGGGATTTCGACATCCAGAAACTGTTCCCTGGCCAGCCACAGGAGGATTTTCCCTGGCTTCACCGTCTGATTCAGGAGGGACTTGATTGCCAGATGCACATAGCCGATCCGGGCCGGAAAAGTCGTCATGGATACAACAACCAAATCAGCCCGGAATTTCTTCCTGCCTTCAAGGACACTGGGCTTCAGACGATCGCAGCAGCTTCGTTCAAGGACATTAACAGCCTTTCTGATGACACGTTCCACATAGGACATCATGCCGCTTTGATCTTCATATAGCTTAAATTGATCAAGAAATCGTATGGAAACCAACAGTTTACCTCCTGTCATACTATGAATTTCTGATTGCCCCCACTTCTGTTGTAAAGCGGACATTCGCAATCCGCTTTCACTACTTATTCATGAAAGCCGTCGTTTCACTGCTGCGTTCAAGCAGAAAAATCAGATACAGTGGTGCAACATACAGCACATTGTGCCAGTTTGCAAAAAGCATACCGCCCATAACAACACAAACCACTAAATACCAATACCTGTTTTTTCCTTCAAAGACAGGTGAAAGCAACATGGCATTCACTGCAAGTCCGCCAAATATGCCAAACTGTATCAAATAGGCCACAAAGAAATTGTGGACAGAAACACCCATACTGGAGAGCATGTAGTCTTCTGCACTGCCGCCAATCCCGGAAAACCAATACCGTGGCAGCAATCTGAGTGCTTCGATGATTGTTGTAAATCTTCCATTGTCGTCCGCAAAACCTTTGAGACTTGCCCTTGAAGCAAGCATCAACTGTATCATGTACAAGCCAACAGCACCAATTATAATCAGCGTAGCCATAACTCTGATACTGCCTGCTACCTTCCTTGCGTTTCGTATGCAGTATAATCCGGCACACACTGCAAAGCACGCCAGTCCGGTTCTTGAATTGTTAAGCAGGATTGCTCCTGCAAATACCCCCATCCATATAAGAGCAGAAATACGTTTGTTGTTTATGTACCCTATGAAGTAATATAACAATCCCACTGCAAGATAGAGCGACAGTACACTTTTGGAATAGAAAAAAACATTATAAATCACACGGTCTGAGTTATACTCGTATATCTCCCCCAGTGAAATACCAAAAGCTATTTTTGCCGCATACTGGATGTACAGTGTAAGCGCAACCGCACAGACACCATGGATATAGATTTTCATCAATGCCTCTGTATCTGTCTGCATCAATTCCTCATTTTTCGCAACCGGTATGATAAAAATGAGGTAGGCCAGGAGTACCAGATGATATGTCATAAAAACCATTTCTATCGAATCATGAGAAGTCCATACACTTAAACCATACGAACCCAGAAACACGATTAACGCAATCAGTTTACAGGCGGAGCTGACGCTGACCCTGGCTCCCCGTGTCAGCATATTAAATGTCAACAGCACACACAGCAGTGCAATAGAGACAATACACACAGACAGCCTCTTCCGTCCGCCAAATATATCAAAAGTGTAATAGGCGGAGGAATACACGATTACCTTCAAAATCCGCTCGTACATATTTCCTCCGGCTGCGAACATGAAGCAGGCAACAGCAGACAGCAGCAACAGTGCACCCAGTCTTGAATTGATCAGAAATGTAACCGCTGTCACGAGCATCACAATCAGATTCATGTGCTGTCCCTCCCTTTCTTTGTTATGCAGTCGTTTTTATATTTGTCTCATTTTTTCTAAATAGAACTGCTGCATCCAGCTATAGGACTGGCTGATATCATATCCGTTCTCCCGAATCAGTGCACAATTATCCCT
>CAKSOR010000389.1 GCA_934477985.1 uncultured Eubacteriales bacterium | reverse complement strand
ATCTTGAGCCGTCCGAAGCGGTAAGGAGGAACGAAAATGCGTAAAATCGCCATCGAAAAGCTCCCGGTTCTCCTCGGACTCATCGCGGAGAAATCGCCGCTTTACCTCCCGGTCGACACCAAGACCGGAGCCGAGTTCAGGAAATATGAATCCGGCATGACTCCCTCCGACGCGCTCCTCACGACAAGAAGCGCGAAGGACACCTTCTTCCCGCAGTCCGAAACCCTCATGAACTTCAAGGTCGACGGCAAGAAGATCGAAGTCATCGACACCCGCGTAGAATGTGAGGATTTCGTCGTCTGGGGCGTCCGCGCCTGCGACGCGAGAGCCTTTAAGGTTCTCGACAACGTATTCCTCTCCGAGCCGATTGATACATTCTACAAGAATCGCCGTGACCACGCGCTGATCGTCTCGGTCGCCTGCGACCGTCCCGCCGAGACCTGCTTCTGCAAGACCTTCGGCGTCGACCCGGCGGATCCCGACTGCGACATCGCGGCTTACAAGGCCGACGGGTTCCTTTACCTCGACGCTAAAACCGAAAAGGGCGAAAAGCTCCTCGCGTCGCTTGAAAACGCCACCGAGTCTGCCGACGAAAAGCCGGTTGAGGACGCGAAGGCGAAGATAAACGAGAGACTTTCAAAGCTCCCGCTCGCGAATCTCAAGGCCGACGCGTTCGGTTCGGGCAAGACGCCGAAATTCTTCGACGCGCCCGAGTGGGTCGAACTCTCAGAGTCCTGCCTCGGATGCGGAAGCTGCACCTTCCACTGCCCGACCTGCCAGTGCTATGACATAAAGGATCTCGACACCGGACACGGCGTCATCCGTCACCGCTGCTGGGACTCGTGTATGTACTCCGAGTTCACGAAGATGTCGGCCGGACAGCCGCGACTCACGCAGAAGGAGCGTTTCCGTCAGAGATTCATGCACAAGCTCTGCTATTATCCCGAAAGATACGACGGACTCTATTCCTGCGTCGGCTGCGGAAGATGCCTCAAGGTCTGCCCGATCGGAATGAATATCGTCAAGGTTATGAAGAAGCTGGGGGAAAAGGAAAATGTTTGAAAAAGATACACTCATCCCGTCGATCGGCGTTGTGACTGACATCCGCCGCGACACTCCCGACGTCAAGACCTTCCGCGTCGTCACCGAAAGCGGCGTGAAGCCCTTCGAACACAAGCCGGGTCAGTGCGCGATGCTCTCGATCCCCGGCGTCGGCGAGGCTATGTTCTCGATCACCTCGTCGCCGACAAACGAGGAATTCATGGAATTCTCGATCAAAAAGTGCGGCTGCGTCACCGAATGGCTCCACTCGATGGAACCCGGTCAGGAGATCACGATCCGCGGCCCGTACGGAAAGCCCTTCCCGGTCGACACCGAGTTCGTCGGCAAGGATATGCTCTTCATTGCCGGCGGTATCGGTCTCGCACCGCTGCGCTCGGTAATCAACTACTGCCGCCACTACCGCGACCGCTACGGAAAGATCGACATCGTCTACGGTTCGCGCTCGAAGGACGATCTCGTTGACTACAAAGAGATAATCGACGAGTGGGAAAAGGACGAGGGCGTCGAGGTTCACTTAACCATCGACCGCGAGCAGGAGGGCTGGGACGGCCACGTCGGCTTCGTCCCGAACTACGTGAAGGAGCTTGGCTTTGACACGAACAAGATCGCGATCCTCTGCGGACCTCCGATCATGATAAAGTTCACCCTCGCCGGACTCATCGAACTCGGCTTCAAAAAGGATCAGGTCTACACAACGCTTGAGATGCGCATGAAGTGCGGCGTCGGCAAGTGCGGACGCTGCAACGTCGGCTCGAAGTACATCTGCAAGGACGGTCCCGTCTTCCGCTTCGACCAGCTCGACGAACTGCCTGACGAATATTGATTGAAAGGAATAAGTAACAATGGAAAATATGGTAAATATCTTCCTTTTCGGAAAGAAATACTCGGTTCCGGGCGACCTCACGATCATGCGCGCGATGGAGTATGCCGGATATCAGCTCATCCGCGGCTGCGGATGCCGAAACGGTTTCTGCGGCGCGTGCGCGACGATCTATCGAATCAAGGGCGACCGTGAGCTGAAAACCTGCCTTGCCTGCCAGACAAAGGTCGAAGAGGGAATGTACGTCGCTACCCTCCCCTTCTTCCCGCTCGTAAAGCAGGTCTATGACATCGAAAAGGTAAAGCCCACCGAGCAGATCATGATGCAGCTCTACCCCGAGATCTACGCCTGCGTCGGCTGCAACGCCTGCACCAAGTCCTGCACCCAGTCGCTCAACGTCATGCAGTACATCGCCTACGCTCAGCGCGGCGAGTTTGACAAGTGCGCCGAGGAGTCCTTCGACTGCGTCATGTGCGGCGTCTGCTCGTCGAGATGTCCGGCCGGGATTTCGCATCCGCAGGTCGCGATGCTCGCGCGCCGTCTGAACGGCAAGTACTTAGCTCCCAAGTCCGAGCACCTTGAAAACCGCGTCAAAGAGATCAAGGACGGCACCTTCAACGACCTCATCGAAGCTCTCATGGGCAAGCCGGTCGAGGAACTGAAGGAACTCTACAATAATCGTGAAATCGAGAAGTAAGGAGGCTTCGACAAATGTACTCTAGTGAATTTCAGGAATCCTTAAAGAAGGTCGAGGCCGCGAGAGCCGAGAACATCGCCTGCGAGCCGGCCAGAATGACGGCTGAGCAGAAGGAAACTCTCCTCGCCTCCTACCATCCCGACTACAAGAAGAGCGAGTTCGCGACTCTCCGTGTCGGCGCGAACAAGGGCGAGCAGGTTCCCCACGAGCTTGCCGAAATGCTCGAAGCAAACCCGAGAATCATGGCGTCGGATGTCGATCTCTCGAATCCCGACTACGACGTCGATGTGCTTATAATCGGCGGCGGCGGAGCTGGCGCTTCCGCGGCTATCGAAGCCGATAATGTAGGCGCGAAGGTCATGATCGTAACAAAGCTCCGCATCGGAGACGCAAACACGATGATGGCCGAGGGCGGAATTCAGGCGGCTGACAAGCCTAACGACTCTCCCGCAATCCACTTCTTAGACGCTTTCGGCGGCGGACATTTCGCGGCGAAGCGCGACCTTCTCGCAAAACTCGTGACCGAAGCTCCCGAGGCTATCGAGTGGCTGAACGACCTCGGCGTCGAGTTCGACAAGGCTCCCGACGGAACGATGATCACGACTCACGGCGGCGGAACTTCCCGTAAGCGTATGCAC
>CAKSOR010000388.1 GCA_934477985.1 uncultured Eubacteriales bacterium | reverse complement strand
GGCTGAGAGCTCTGACGGTGTTTTGTCCTTCGAAATATTGAATTTCGCGAGCAGTTCATCGCAGACTTTATCACCCCAGCCGCTGTAAAAACGTTTTGTGACGCCTATGAGCGTCTTTATCTTTGATTTGGGATAGTAGTCGACTCCGCCGGGAACAAAGCCGATCGACTGCTTTACGGCGTTCTCATTGCCCGCAAAGGGCATTCCAAAGAACTCGGTCGTTCCGGAGTCAGGGCGGACAAAGCCGAGCAGCGATTTCAGCGTCGTGGATTTGCCCGCACCGTTGCGACCGATGAATCCGACGATCTCACCGGAATTCACGGTCAGATCCACATTGTCGAGCCTGAAGCCGGGATAGGTCTTCGACAGTTTTTCGGTTTTCAGTAATGTTGTCATTTTTATGACCATACCTTTCGTAGTATCTTACGGTTTTGCGGCTTTCACTACATAATAGGGTCGTGGAACCCGCAAAACTGTGGAGTCTGAGGATAAGCTGAATAATTGGGGTTTTCACGCGAAAAAGATTTGTATTATGGGCATTTTCGCGTGAAAACAACCTTAAATCTGCGTTTTCCTGAAATTATATTTTCAGACTTGACTCATGTGGCGGTTAATCGGACCTGTTCGATAACCCGACATGTTAATCAAATCGAACAGATCTATTCTGATAAAGGTTTGCCGCCCGCGCTGGAATTTCCCGTATCATCGCGTGCCGTGAGTCGTGCTTCTCATGCCGCTGTCGATTCCCGCGCTCAGCGGACGAAATGGCGGCGTGACCGGCATCATCATCCGGAGCGGTTTGATAAATTCACGCGCTGAAGTCGGGTTCCGGTACAGGTATTTTGTGTCGGAGCGGCTGACACTCATACTGACGCCTTGGCGCGTGTGCCTGGGAAACCTGGTGTCCGGCGGCCGGGGTGCGTTGACGAGCTTTGATGGAGACCTCCTCGGGTGATTTCCCCGGGAAATAGTTTGTGCCTGGGCACTGGCGGTGAGCGCGTATCCGATGAAATAAGGCGTCGGATATGCCGGCGCAGCGGGTGACAACGGTCGCGCTGACGTATCCGCGATGACACTCCGGGACTACCGCGGTGGTTTCAGCCGCATGGCTTTGTTTACGGCTGCTGTCTCTGCCCGGCGACCGATTGACTCAGTCCCCGGACTCACTTTCATCATCCTTTGGCAGTCCGCTGCCGAAGATCGTCGCGGCTATGCCGTCGAACGCGGATTTCGGCGGGATCGCGATGCCGCGCTTGATGTCGCCGAGCAGGATGAGTGTGTCGCCGGGTTTTATACCGAAGACCTCGCGCGCCTGTTTGGGGATGACTATCTGCCCTTTCTCGCCGACCGTCGCGGTCCACGCGTATTTGCCCGCGGGGTATTTTTTTGCTGCCATGATTATTCCTTTCCCGCCATTCAGGGCGTGTTCGCAGCATTCCGGTTGCGGAATGCCGCGTGTCGTTGTGAAATGTAAGATAAGTATGAAATGTATAACTCATTATACCACACATTTTCGTGTTTGTCAAGAGAAAAACAAGTTTTTTTCCGAACTATTGACAAGGATATGAATATATGCTATAATTAAGGCAGATAGGTCCGGCAGCCCCGCGGATGGGTCGGCGGACAACTCATAAAACATATTTAAGGAGAATTTTGTCATGAAAAAAAGAAATCTTGCGCTGCTGCTTATCGTTTCGGCGCTCGCGGTATCCTGCGGTGGCGGAACAGTGCCCGACGAGACCACGGCGGACGGCGGCAATGTCACGACACCCGAAGAGACGACCGCTAAGGCGGAGTATGAGTTCGCCGACATCGACCTTGGCGGAGACAGTTTCACGGTGCTGAACGCGACCACGACCTGGGGATTCTATTCCTCGATGGATTTCGAGTCGCAGACCGGCGAGTCGCTCGACGACAAGGTCTACGAGCGCAACCGCTTCGTCGAGGAGAAGTACGGAATGAAGCTCGAGATCGTAGAGGACGACATCGACAAGAACTACGAAAAGTACCGCTCGTCGATACTGGCGGGCGACGATGAGTTTGACGTCGCATACATACGCTGCGACCGTATCGCGTCGTTCATCGCGGACGGTTATCTCTGCAACCTGCTCGACTATCCGACCTTCCGGCTCGACGAGAACTGGTGGGATCAGACGGTGACTCAGAAGTCGCTGATCGGCGATAAGAAGCATCTTTACTTCGCGTCGAACGACTTTTCCCTGGTTGGCTTTGACGGAACGCTCTGCTGTTATTTCAATGAGGATATGCTGGCTGATCTGAAGCTCGACAAGCCGTATGACCTGGTAAGGGATGGCAAATGGACGATCGACCGGCTGAAGGAGTACACGGCGGCAGCGGCGAATCTGAACGGCGACGAGTCGTTCGCGTGGAACGAGAACGGAAACGCGATATATGGTCTCGCTTCTTATGAGGACTGTGTGAACGGGTTCATAACCGGCAGCGGAGAGAACTATGTGACGGTTGACAAGAACGGTCAGCCGAAGCTGCTGGCGAACGCGGAACGTTTTTACAATGTCATCGATAAGGCGTTCGGGATAATCGGGACTGATGGCGAATTCCTGTTTAAAAACGGGTCGGGCAACAGCCATTATGAGATGATCTTCAAGAACGGCAGATCGCTGTTCACAGTGGCTGAGATCAAGGCAAGCTCGAAGTACCGCGACATGGACATGACGTTCGGCATTGTGCCGATCCCGAAGTATGACGAGGCACAGGATAAATATTACAGCCACAGGACGCATGTATGCCTGACGATGAGTATGCCGAAGACGAACCCCGAGCCCGAACGGACCGGAATCATAATGGACACGTTCGCTTATCTGAGCAAGCGTGACATTCTGCCCGAATACTACAATGTCAAGGTGGCGCAGAAGGGACTCCGCAACGAGGATTCGATCGAGATGCTCGGAATCATCAGCGAAGGCCGCGGATTTGACATCGGCGAGGGTTACGGCTGGACCGAGGATCTCTCGAGCAAAGTGAACACGATGCTCGTGAGCACGCGGCAGAACAATGTAGCGTCACTTGTCGATTCCTACAGAGCCGCTATTGAAGCCGACATTCAGAAGACGCTCGATCTGATGAAGTGAGGTCAGGCTGAAGGCTGGTTCGGTTTGGTGATGTTCGGCGTCGTATCGCCGCCGACTCCCGCGCCCTGCCGAAGGCATGGCGCGGGAGCAGTGCGGGGCGTTCGCGGCGC
>CAKSOR010000387.1 GCA_934477985.1 uncultured Eubacteriales bacterium | reverse complement strand
GGCTTTTTCGCCGTGAAAACAACCTTAAATCAGCGTTTCCTCAGAACATCCGGGTCAACGGAATGGGAGTCCTGCGGGTCGATGTAAGGAGCGATTACGAGCGCGAGGACGCGCTTTGCGAAATTTTCGCGCCTGCTTATCGTCAAGACCGGATACGCCACGACGGATACCGGAGGCTCGGTTAATCAGCTGTAAAAAACTCCGCATGAAGATCATACGGAGTTTTTTTGACTTATTTCGTGCCGAACAGTCTGTCTCCGGCGTCGCCGAGACCGGGGATGATGTACGCGTGCTCGTTGAGGTGATCGTCGAGAGCCGCGACGTAGATGTCGACGTCGGGATGATCCTCCTGTACCTTCTTAACGCCCTCGGGAGCGGCGACAAGGCACATGAGCTTCAGCGTCTTGCAGCCCTTGTTCTTGAGGATGGTGAGCGCGTCGGAAGAGCTTCCGCCGGTAGCGAGCATCGGGTCGACGACGATCGTGATGCGCTCTTCGATGTCGCAGGGGAGCTTGCAGTAGTATTCGACCGGCTTGTGGGTCTCGGGATCGCGGTAGAGTCCGATGTGTCCGACCTTCGCGACCGGGACGAGATTCAGTATGCCGTCAACCATGCCGAGTCCGGCGCGGAGAATCGGGACGATAGCGAGCTTCTTGCCCGAGATCGTCTTCGCGGTCATCTTCGAGACGGGGGTCTCGATCTCGATGTCCTCAAGCGGAAGGTCGCGGGTGATCTCATAACCCATCAGCATCGCGATCTCGTCGAGAAGTTCGCGGAAATCCTTGGATCCGGTCTCCTTCCGGCGCATGATCGTGAGCTTGTGAGTGATGAGCGGGTGGTCGATTATGTGAAGTGTGCTCATGTAATTTGCCTCCGTACAAAATATCTGAATTTTTGCGTTCATAATATTATACGCCTTTTTGAACGATTTTTCAAGGGAAATCCTGAAAAAATCACAAATACCGGGAAAATTCAGCACAATTCACAAACACCGGCGCGATATTGCAGCCATCAGCGGCACATACACAGCCAAAATGCCCATAAACATCAAACGAACTGAAGCACTCCTCAAGCCCGAACACCGAGAATCCCGGAAAGCTCTGGCTGAATCCTTTGCCGGTGTACTTGACATAGCTCTCCTTTTCACACCAGATCTCGTAGAATCTCCGCTCCGGGTCGGATCTGACATACTCAAGCTCGTCCGGCGCGAAGAATCGTCCGGCGAGCTTCAGAAGCCGTTCAACCGGTCGCTTGTTCAGCTCGATGTCGAGCCCGACCGGCTCGTCGGCGACCGCGACCGCACAGACATCGAGACTGTGCGAGATGCTCAGATGCGCGCCGGGGAAGACCGCCAGCGGCTTTTTGTTCGGCGTGAGTATCAGTCCGGGGTCGCCGAAGATCTTTTCGAGCGCGTATCTTGCCAGCGCGTGACCGTAAAGATGCTCGTCGCCCTCGAACCTCGCGCAGAAAACCTCGATCATTTCGGCTCTTCGAGCTCCTCGGGAGCAATCGTTACGCCGATCTTCTCCTGCGCCTTGTCCGACCAGATAATTTTCCTCGGACATTTCTCAACGCATTTTCCGCACTGAGTGCACTTCGAGTAATCAATAGACGCGACGAAATCGTTCACATGAATCGCGCCCGACTCGCAGATCTTCTCGCAGAGCTTGCAGCTTATGCATCCAACCTCGCAGTATGAGCGTGTGACCGCGCCTTTGTCGACCGACATGCAGCCGACCCAGACCTTCGAGTCATACGGAATCAGCTTGATTATGTGCTTCGGACACGCCTCGACGCACTTTCCGCAGCCCTGACATTTCGTGTAATCGACCGCCGAGAGTCCGTTCTCGATCTTTATCGCGTCAAACGGACATACCGACGCGCAGGTTCCGAGTCCGATGCAGCCGTTCGGGCAGAGTTTGTCTCCGCCGCCGAGCTTTGTCGCCGCCAGACAGTCGGGCGCGCCTTCGTAAATATATTTTTTCTTCGCGAACTCAGCCGTTCCGGAACACATGACCTGCGCTCTGAGTCTCACCGGAGCTTCGGTCTCCTCGACGCCCATGATCTTCGCGATCTCGGAAGCGACCGCTTTGCCTCCGACGACGCAGGCGGTGGGTTTAGCCTCGCCCTTTACAATAGCCTCGGCGAGCGCCGCGCAGCCCGCATATCCGCAGCCGCCGCAGTTGGCGCCGGGGAGCTTTTCCTGAATTTCGGGAATACGCTCGTCGACCTTGACCGCGAAGACCTTCGCGGCGATCGCGAGCGCCAGTCCGAGCAGTCCGCCTAAGACGACGAACCACATCAGGGCGAATAAAATGTTCTTTACACTATCCATTGTTTACCTCCCGTCAGAACGACATGCCCGAGAAGCCCGAGAACGCCATCGCGATAAGGCTCGCGGCGATCATCGCGATCGGAATGCCCCTGAAGCTCTTCGGAGGCTCGGCGAACGATATGCGGACCCTGACTCCGGCGAAGATGACAATAGCGAGCGTGAATCCGGCAGCCGATGAGAATCCGTAGGCGAGCGACTCGATGAAGTCATATCCGTTCTGGATATTCAGGAGCGCCGCGCCGAGCACCGCGCAGTTGGTCGTGATCAGCGGCAGGTAGATGCCGAGCGCGCCGTAGAGCGCCGGGATGAATCTGCGCAGAAACATCTCGATGAACTGCACGAGCGACGCGATTATCAGTATGAACGCGATCGTCTCGAGATATTCGAGCCCGAACGGAACGAGGATGAAATAGTAGACCGCCCAGGTCGCCGCCGACGAGATCGTCATGACGAACATTACGGCGAATCCCATTCCGAGCGCCGTGTCTGGCTTGTCCGAGACGCCGAGGAAAGGGCAGATACCGAGGAACTTCGAGAAGATGTAGTTTTCAACGAGTACCGCGGTGAGCATCAGGAGCAGTATGTGGATTAAATAATCGAGATTCATTTCGTCTCCTCCTTCTTCGCTCTCTCAGCCATTGAGCTTCGTATCTTGTTCATCAGCGCGATGAGGAATCCCAGCGTCAGGAACGCGCCGGACGGCAGGATGAAGATTATCGCGGGCTCATAAGCCGCGGGCATCACCTGGAAGCCGAGCAGAGTTCCCGCGCCGATGAGCTCACGCACCGCCGCGACCATCACGAGCGCGAAGGTGTAGCCGATACCCATAGCGAGTCCGTCGACCGCGCTCGGAAGCACAGGCTGCTTTGAGGCGAACGCCTCGGCGCGC
>CAKSOR010000386.1 GCA_934477985.1 uncultured Eubacteriales bacterium | reverse complement strand
GTCGGAACACAGCTCGACCGCTACGCTGAGACCTACGGCGAGCACGTCGATCCCGTTCCGTCGAGTAAGGACAGCCCGAATTTCATCTGGAATCGCAGTTTCCCGAATATCGGTTCCTGCGAGCCCGGCACTGAAGTTGAACTGATCTGCTATGTCACCGATGACAGCGGACTGAAATCCGTCGAAATAAGCGGCAGCGGCGCGAAGATAGGTACAATTGTCAAACACGCTCAGAACTTCTGGAGCGTTCCCGTGACCGTCAGCGCGAACGGCGCGTTCAGACTCACCGCGACCGACACCGCCGGAAATGTCACGAATGAGACCTACAACGTGCAGTGGTTCCTGACCGGAGCACAGATTCACGACCCGGCAGTGCCCGACTTCGGACCTGACAACGTGAAACTCGTCAAGGAAGACGGCACCACAGTGATCACGAAGGACACTCAGATGCTCGGCGTCGGCGAGAAGGCATCCATCAGCGTCGATTACACTCTCGGTAAAAACGAGTCGCTGAGCGTCGACGGAAGCGCGGCGAATACGCCATTCTCCATCACGTCGAACGGATTCTACACTGTCCGCGTGACCAATAACGAAAACAACACCTGGAGTCAGGTGGTTGTGCAGATGGATAAGTTCAATCCGAACGACTTGCAGTATCAGGTGGCTGTCGACCCGGAGACCAAGACGATAACCGTGACGATAGACTCGAAGCCCGGAATAAATTCGGTCACGCTCAACGGCACGCCTATGACCGGAGAGAACGGAGTCTACAAGGCAAACTATACCACGAGCGGAAAGTATACCCTGACCATCACCGACAATAATAATAAGGTCACCGATCACGAATTTGAGATAGAGCGCGCGGTCGACAAGCTCGAAAAAGTCGCCGATCCCAAGCTGCTCTACGGCATGGGCGACGCGCTTGACCTCAGCGGTCTGGAGCTTAAGGCAACCTGGTCTGACAACACCGAGGAGGTAGTCTACAAGGACACCTTGGGACTCACAGTCTCCGGCTTCAACTCGACCCAGACCGGTATCAGAAAGCTTACCGTGACCTATGGCGGCAAATCGGTTGAACTCGAATACGAGATCAGATTCCGCGGCTACGTCGTACTCGACAATGTCGGAGTCGGCGCGAAGGGTACCGGCGATTATCTCACAAAGGAAATCGTTGAGCTTGACCCAGGTAAACGCGAAGGCTACGCGTTCGTCGGCTGGACGGCTGTAAACGCGAATGTCGACAAGATGGCGACGAACTTCACGATGCCCGATCTGAGCAGCCTTAGCGACCCGACTATCTACCTCACGGCTAACTGGCTCAAGGAGTCAACCGTCACGATAATTGACGGCGGCAGGAACTCCTACGGTGAAGGCGTCTACAAGGTCGGCGACATAGTGAACGTCTACGCGGGCGAGAAGGGACTGTCCTTCCTCGTCTGGAGATCGGACGACATCAATATTCCCGAGGGCACTGGCAAGAGCTATTCCTTCATGATGCCCGACCACGACGTGACGCTGACGGCGCTCTGGTTCGGAATGATATTCAATTTCAGAACGGTTACATTTGTGACTAACGGCGGAAGCGCGGTCGAGCCGCTCGAGACGACCGACGGCAAGATCATTGACCTCTCGAAGTTCACGACAACCCGCGCGGGTTACGAGTTCACCGGCTGGTACCGCGACGCGGCGCTCACCGAAAAGCTCGAAAAACTCTACGTCCGCGGCGACACGACGCTCTATGCGGGCTGGAGAGCGGTTCCGACCGAGCCTGTCAGACTCCCCTTCACCGACGTGAGTGAGAGCGACTGGTTCTATGATGACGTCGCATACGTTTACGCGAAGGGCATGATGAACGGCACGAGCGCGACGACCTTCTCGCCTGAGCTCACGACCTCGCGCGCTATGATCGTGACGATCCTCTACAGGCTCGAGGGCAGCCCGGAGGTCTCCGAAAGCGGCAGCTTCACCGACATAGTGAGCGGCAGCTGGTACGAAAACGCGGTGATCTGGGCGTCTGAGAACGGCATTGTGAACGGCTACGGCGGCGGTCTCTTCGGACCTGACGACACGATCACCCGTGAGCAGTTCGCGACGATCCTCTATCGCTACGCGGCGTTCAAGGGACTCGACACGGCATTTGACGCTGACGCGCTGAATGGCTTCACCGACGCGGGAGAGATCAGCTCCTACGCGCTCGAGCCGATGAAGTGGGCAGCCACGAACAAGCTCATAAACGGAATCGGCGGCGGACTCCTTGACCCGAAGGGCAGCGCGAAACGCAGCCAGGCAGCGGCAATATTCCACAGATTCTCCTGACTTTTTGTCTGAGGCGGGAACCACCTTTGTAAAAAGGCTTCCCGCCCCCGACACCCCACCCTGCGCCGAAACTTAAGATAATACCGTCAGCGTGTGGGGAATTTCCAGCTTAACAGCATTATTCGCATAATAATCATTTTGGGGTTGGCAAGATTATTTGAATTCAAATATTATGCGAAAAAAGGAGGGACGAAAGTCTCTCCTTTTGCTTTTGCGTGCTCTTGACAAACCGCACACGGTGTGGTATAATATTGTTATCAAATTTACGAGGTCAGATCATGCCGATAATAGAAATACAGGATTTTAACTCTCCGGAGCTCGATGTCTTCGCAAAACTCACCGATATGCAGCTCCGGAATAAACTAGAGCCCGAGCGTGGGATATTCATCGCAGAGAGCCCGACGGTCATCAATTTAGCGCTCAACGCGGACTTTGAGCCGCTCTCGCTGATCATGGAGCGGCGGCACATCGAAGGACCGGGCAGATCGATAATCGAGCGCTGCGAGGCTCTGAAGCCTGACATCCCGGTCTACACCGCAGACGACGCGCTGTTGGGACAGCTGACCGGATTTCCGATGACGCGCGGCATTCTGTGCGCGATGAGGCGAAAGCCGCTTCCGACGGTCGAGGAGGTCTGTGAGAGCGCACGAAGAATCGCGATACTCGAGGACATCACCGACGTGACCAACATCGGCGCGATCTTCCGTTCAGCGGCGGGAATCGGAATCGACGCGGTGCTTGTGACTCCGGCTTGCTGTGACCCGCTCTATCGCCGCGCCGTCCGGGTGAGTATGGGAACTATCTTCCAGATACCGTGGACATACATCGGCAAAAAGCGTTCCGACTGGTCCGAAAACGGCATAAAAGAACTCCATTCGCTCGGCTTTAAAACCGCCGCGATGGCACTCTGCGACAAC
>CAKSOR010000385.1 GCA_934477985.1 uncultured Eubacteriales bacterium | reverse complement strand
GGCCGGGATAGCGCGGATATTCCATCGCGAAGACCGAGATATTGTCGATTTCGGTCATCCCGCCGCATCCGCCGAGCGGGACGAGCGAGATATACCCGGCGTTTGAAATTCTTGCCGAGTATCCGTACCGACGTTCGCCGTAGCGGTTTTTTTCTATGAAAAGGCGGCATTTTTCATCGGTGGACATCTGGACGTCCTTGTTTTCCGAGACGACCTCGATTATTCCGCCATCGTACTCGAATCTGAAATTCAGGCCGACGGTGTCATTATAGCCTTCGTGCGCGATCATCCGTTCCTCACCAAGGGTCAGCGCGGCAAATTCTATTTTCGACGTGTCGAGGGCGTTGAGTGATTCGAGTGAAGCGGTGTGGCAGTCGATGGTTTCGCTGATTTCTTCAGGGTAGAGGAAGGTGCTGATTTTCAGGGCTTCGGACATTGGCGGGGATTCGGGGACGGCGCAGGAGGTGAGAGGGAGAAGCGTCAGGAGAACAAGCGGGAATATTCGTTTCATGGCGTACCTCCGATATGTTTGTGATTATATTATACCTTATTGTTTGATAAATGTCAAGATAAAAAATATGATTTTGTAGAGATAGACAATTTCAGACGTGCTGATTTGTGACAAACGACGAAAATGGTGTTTTTGTGTCACGCGGCAATTCAAAATAATTCTTGACATTTCGCGGATTTTATGTTATAATATATCCGCGACCGGGTCGGACGATCGCGCGGTATCATGCCGAAAGGTCTTACCGTGAGGAAAGTCCGGGCTTCACAGGGCAGGATAACGGATAACGTCCGCCGAGGGTGACCTCCGGGAAAGTGCAACAGAGATATACCGCCACGGGAATGATCTTCCGGAAAGCTCTGGTCTTCACCGCGCGGCTCATTCGTGAGTCACGCGGGACAGATCGGCTGACCGGTGGATCACTCCGACTTAGAAGACGCCGGACGCCAACGCTTTTGCGAAGGCGTTCACGCCGATTCTCAGATCCGTGGTAAGGGTGGAAAGGCGAGGTAAGAGCTCACCCGAATCTGTGGTAACACGGGTTCGCTGTAAACCCTATCCGAAGCAACGCCTGTGGGATCCGCGTTTTCGCGGCTGTCTGCCCGACAGATCCCACTGATTGCGGCAAGCGATTTCGCTGAGCGGGGCGGCAACGTCACGTCAAGATAGATGATCGTCTACTACAGAACCCGGCTTACAGACCCGGTCGCGCCTTTTGACGTCCTTTATGGGACGTTTTTTTCGTTTATTTACAATATACGGTTGACATCCGGCGATATGAAGTGATATAATATTCTTCATCAAGATATTTTGTTTTTCAGGAGATTGCACATGAAGAAAAGAATTATTCCGGCGCTGCTCGTCGCCCTTTCGGTGACACTCGCCTCCTGCGGCTCGGGTTCGGACTCGGCTCCGATGGGCTACAGGGAGATCTCGGATGAGGGTCTCAACTACCATTTTTACGTTCCCGACGATTGGACGACCGATATTTCGACCGGCATGACCAGCGCTTACTACAACGGGCGCGATCCGTCGAATGTTTCGGTCACGGCTTTTGAGCTTGACGACACGTCGATAAACAGTGTCGACGCGTACTGGGAGCTCAACGAGTCTGATCTCAAGTTGATTTTCCCCGATCTCGAGTATGTCAGCAAGGATGATGTCAAGCTCGGCGGAGTCGACGCGAGACAGTATATTTACACGGCGAAGATGTCGGACACCGAGTACAAGTTCATGCAGGTTGTCGCGATAAAGTCGAATGAGGTTTATATTTTTACCTACACCGCTACTGCTGAGAATTATGACCTTCACATCGAGGATGTCATCTCGATGGTGGACTACTTCAAGTTCAAATGAGAAGGATATATTTTGACAACAGCGCGACGACTCCGCTCTGCGGCGAGGCGAAGACGGCGATGCTTGACGCTATGGAGCGGTATGGAAATCCGTCGTCGCTGCATGATCTCGGGCTTGACGCGGAGTCGATAGTGTTTTCGGCGAGAAAGGCTGTTATGGCGGCGCTCGGGCTCAGATGCATGACGAAGCCAGACGGTCGGCAGGTGATATTCACGGCGAGCGGGACTGAGGCGGACAATTTAGCGCTCACTGGCGCAGCGACCGCGAAGGCGTTCGCGCCGGGGAAGAAGATTATCACGTCGGACAGTGAGCATCCGGCGGTGCTTGAGACGCTGAAGGCGCTCGAGGGGCGCGGTTTTGAGGTTGTGAAGATACCGACGGTCGGCGGAGTGCCGGACTATGAGATGATTGAAAAGGTTGCCGACCGGGACACGATACTCGCGTCGTTCATGCTGGTAAACAACGAGACCGGGGCGGTTTATGACATAAAGAGGATTTCGTCGATAATCAAGGCGGCTAATCCGGAGGCTCTGATGCACACTGACTGCGTTCAGGGATTTCTGAAGCTGCGGTTTACGCCGAAGATGCTCGGCGTTGACATGATAACGATGAGTTTTCACAAGGTCAACGGACCGAAGGGAGTTGGCGCGCTTTGGGTTTCGCCGGATGTGCTGAAGGCGAGAAAGCTGTCGCCGGTGATATTCGGCGGCGGGCAGGAGTCGGGCATGCGCTCGGGGACGGAGAATGTCATCGGGATCGCGGGAGCGGGCGCGGCGGCGAAAGTAAATTTCGAGCGGCTTGACGAGAATATCGCGCGTGAGAGCGCGGTACGGGCGCGTATTATTGAAGCGTTGGAGGATGAGACGCGTTTTCCGGGAGTGAGGTTGAATCTTCCGGAGAAGGCGGCGTCGCATATTATCTCGGTGCGGCTTCCTGACATAAAGAGTGAGGTCATGCTGCACAGTCTCTCGCACGAGGGGATATATGTTTCAAGCGGTTCGGCGTGTTCATCGAACACGGGACATGGGAGTTATGTGCTGAAGGCTTTCGGGCTCTCCGACCGGGAGGCTGACTGCACGGTGCGGATCAGTCTCGGGTATCAGAACACATCTGAGGAAGCGGATATTTTCCTCAACGAGTTTTCGAAGGCGTTGTCGGGACTTGTGCGGATGGTCAGAAGATAAATAGTTTGTTTTTCGATAGTTTGCGTTTGGTTTTGGGATTGCTTTTCCTTCGGAGATATGGTATTATACTTGTATATTATACTTTGAAGGGAGAGAACTGTCGGGCGCGGCGCGGCTACCGCGCCGCGTGTCCGCAGGTGCGCGCAGCGCTCCGGCGGACCGCAGGTGGCGTGCGCAGCACGCCATC
>CAKSOR010000384.1 GCA_934477985.1 uncultured Eubacteriales bacterium | reverse complement strand
AGGTCTTGGGGGTGCCCTTCAGGCTGCCGGTGTTCAGGTACTTGTAGAACTTGTCCGTGACCTTTGCGGTCAGGTCAAACAGGAACTCGTCATCGGTCTTCTGCACGGCCACATCATAGCCGTAGTTCTGAATTGCCTCCAGGGAGACGGCCTTGGCGTACTTTTCGATGGTGATCTTGCCGTAGTCCTTCTCCTTGACGGTGTACTGGCTGTAGGGGATCTCCTCGCCCTCTGCCACGGTGCCGCTCTGCAGGGTGCCCTGGGCGTACTTGCTCTTCAGCACAGTGCCGGGCTGCATCCTGATGGGACGCATGATGCCCATGATTTCCCGCAGGTGCTCCCAGTTGCGCTGGAAGCGTGTCACAAAGTCGATTTCCCGGGGGTTGACGGTGATCTCGGTAGTGGTAATCAGATTGGTCTTTGCTGCCATGTGTTAATCCTTTCCGCCGCCTGTAAACAGGTCGGCATTTGCTGCAATGGCCGCCTGGCGCTCGCCGGCGTCCTTGATTGCAAAAATTTGGTCTTTTGTCATTTTGGAGCCCACGTTGGTGGGCGGGGTATCCACCTTCGCGCCTGTGGTTTTGGTGGTGGCGATCTTGCCGCCCCATGTGGTTTTGATGCTGGAAAGCTGCTTTTCGGCGTCTTTCACCTTGCCGCCGGCGTCCAGTTCCAGCCCGGCGGCAAACTCGTCGCCCTTCTTGGAGTCGTCGGCAATGTCGTCGATGTACTTTTCCAGCACGCCCGCCTGCTTGAGCAGCTGCTTGAACGCGGCGGTCTTGGCCGCCTTGCTGGCTGCTGCTGTCTGCTGGGCCTTGTAGTCGGTCAGCGCCTGTTCAGCGGCCTGCTTGCCGCCGTTGGCTGCATCCCGGTCTTTCTCGGCTTTTGCGAGGGCTGCGTTCTTCTCATCGAGCTGGTTCTGCAAGGTGTCCGTTTCCTCATGCAGCACGTCCAGAATTTTCTTGAGCTTGCCGCTGGTGTCGGTCGATTCATCTTCCAGAATTGCCCGGAGAGTCTTTCGTTCGAGTGCCATGTGATAGTCCTTTCTGCCCTTGCTCGGGCTGCCATGCTTGGCAATAAGGTTTATTTGCCGGACGTGCTGCCGGTGTGGTGCCGTCTACAGGAATCGAACCTGCGTCCGCTGGTTACAAATCAGCAGCTCTACCATTGAGCGAAAACGGCATAAAAAAGCGGCTGACGCTGTGCGCCAACCGCTGAGTATTAAAAATTGCTTTTTTGATCGACCACCATGACCATGCGATTTCCTTTTCCGTATGCATTATCACAGAGTTCCTGAAGGTGTTTTCTTGCTTTCTGCATTTCAACAAAAAATAATCCGTTCTTTCGTCTCCTGCATGTAATATGGAGAAAGGTCAACGCGTGGGTCGCTGTTCCGTTCAAACATTTCTTGAAGTTTTTTGAGGTCTTCAAACGTACATCCTTCAACCGTAGCAGTGTAAACAATGTTATGCATGCTTTTTATTCACCTTTTCAAAAAGCTCGTCCAGCGCTTCTTTTGCAAACTTTTCCTCTTTTGCGGCTGCAATTTCGGCAAATTTATTCATTGTCAGAAGATAGGCGCTTACGATTTCCAGCTCTTCTTGCGCAAGATGTTCTCTGAGGATTTTGTCTACCTTGACGGCAACTTCATAGACTTTTTTCTCGTCGTAGTCGTAAATACTCATGTTTAAGTCTCCTTGTTTCCTTCTTCCACCGCGATCTCTCGCAGCTCGTTAATGTGATCCTCCACCGCCGGGCGGAGGAATCCTTTGCCGTCATTGGCGGCTTTCATGCCCCGGGTAAAGTGCCACTTGCCGTTGAAGTCCTTCCATACCCACGGCGTTTTTCGTCCGTTGCCGTTTGTGGCGTGAACGCCCGTGCCCAGCTCCACATACACGCTGTAAAACAGGTTGCTGCCGATGGTCACGATCTTTTTTGCAAGGTCTACG
Organism: uncultured Eubacteriales bacterium; assembly: GCA_934477985.1. Classification (GTDB taxonomy): domain Bacteria; phylum Bacillota; class Clostridia; order Oscillospirales; family CAG-272; genus Flemingiibacterium. The sequence continues at coordinate 1,292 of CAKSOR010000384.1, read as the reverse complement.
GCATAGGTCAGGCTTTGCTTGAGTGCGCCGCCCACATAGCCCTCAATGCCCGTGCTTTTTTCATCGCCGGGAACAACAAGTAATTGCGCGTAGTCCTGCACCTTCATGCCCCAGAGGGTCAGCACCCGCTCCGCCCACGAGTCCAGTGCCTCGTGCAGCTGCGGGGTGTTGTCGGTGAATTTGATGTCGTAGTTAAATTTCATGGCTGTCTCGGTTCATGGCCTGATCTATCAAAATGCGATTTTGTTTTGCTTTGGTCAGAATCTGACCAATAAGGTCTTTTTCTGACGCAGGGCGATTTATTGTCTCTCCTCTTAAAAAATCAACTGCGGTAATAAAACCTTGAATCAGGTTTCGGTCGGCTTCTGCCAAATGGTATTCAACCTTAACGCTTGTCGTTTTCATGCTTCGACTTTGACACCCTTTCCAAAAATTCTTTTGGGTAAACGGGCTTTACCGTTTTCCCGTCATCGGATATCCAAATTAGGGTTTCTTTCAGCTCCCGTTGGCTGATTTTCCCCATCTGCGGAACAATGAAATTTGCGCAACCTGCCATCGGCACATCTCCCCCTACTCTTCCATCGCCATATCATGCTGCTTCGTATGGGTCAGACTGTGTGCCGTGGCTGGAGATGCTCACGATGGCGTTTCTTGGCTCACCATCAAAGCACCAGTCATAGCTTTGCTCACCACACCAACAGAGCGTTGGAATGACATGGATACCGTGCGCCTGCCAGTATGCGGTCAGCGCATAATTGACGGGAATCCATTCCAGCTTGTCGATGCGGATATCTGTTTCCGGCTTGATTTCAGGGATGCCATACTTTCCCACACCCGGAAAAATCATCTTTTCGGTGTTTTCCATCGGCAGAATCATACATCATCCCTCTTATCTGCGCCGTTTCTGAACACGACCGGCAAGCCGTGAGGTGCGGGCCGCTTTTCTCGCGGCCAAATCAATGCCGCCGCCCGGCCCGGTTCCGTAGCCAAGCGAATAATCCGGGCTTGCTACAAGTTCTTTGTTACGAGCGTCTTTAATTTTGTCTATTTTCGCCTTTGAAATCGGTTTAGCTTTTCCGTTTTTCAGAAGTTTGTTCGCCATTTCTTTTGAAACAATGTCATTCGTGTCTTGCAAACCTCGAAACTCTCCACCGGCGGCCTGAAAATAGATTTTTTCTTTTCCACGAATCGTAATGGAAAATCCGCCGTTTGACCGTGTAGAACTCCCAGAGCCGCGTTTACTCATTCTTGGCACTCTCCTTTCTCCGTTTTTTCTCTTCCGCCCACCACAT
>CAKSOR010000383.1 GCA_934477985.1 uncultured Eubacteriales bacterium | reverse complement strand
CCCCCCCCCCCCCCCCCCCCCCCCCCCCCCCCCGCCCAGCTTACTCCAATCCCTCGAACTCGTCGAGAGCTTCGGAGAAGGATTCCATGCAGGTGTTGAAGGCGTCCATTTTGGTGAGGTCGACGCCGGCGAGCTTAAGGAGCTCGACGGGGCTGTCGCTTCCGCCGGAGGAGAGGAACTTGAAGTAGTCGTCGACGGCGGGCTGACCCTCTTTGAGGATACGGTCGGCAATCGAGACGGCGGAGATTATACCGGTCGCGTACTTATAGACGTAGAAGCTCGTATAGAAGTGCGGAATGCGCGCCCACTCGTAAGCGATCTCGGGATCGGAATTGACCGAGCGTCCGTAGTACTTCTTATTGAGGTCGAGATAGAGCTCGCAGAGCGAATCCTTGGTCAGCGGCTCGCCCTTTTCGGCCATTTCGTGCGCCTTGTACTCGAACTCGGCGAACTGCGTCTGGCGGAAGAGCGTGCCTTTCAGCGTGTCCATATAGTACGAAAGCAGGTACTTCTTGAGCTTCGGATCGGTCGCGGTCTTCAGCATATGGCGGCAGAGCAGGATCTCGTTGACTGTGCTAGCTACCTCGGCTACAAATATGCGGTAGCCCGCCTTTTCCTGCGGCTGATTGCGCTCGGAGTGATACGAGTGCATAGCGTGTCCGAGTTCGTGCGCGATCGTGAAGATGTCGTTCGTCGTCTTCTGGTAATTGAGCAGGACATAAGGATGCTTCAGCCCATAAACGCTGATGCTGTACGCTCCGCTGCGCTTGCCATCGGTCTCCTCGACGTCTATCCAGCCGTTGTCGTGAGCCTCCTGAAGGAGCTCGGCGTATCTCTCACCGAGCGGCGCGAGTCCTTCCTTCACCAGCTTGAAAGCGTCCTCATAGTCGAGCTCAAGCTCGGCGTCGGCGACGACCGGCGTGTAGACATCGTACATGTGCTGGCTCTTCATGCCGAGAATGCGCTTGCGGTCGCGGTAGTAGCGGTGAAGCTGGGGGAGTCCCTTGTGAACGCTCTTCAGGAGGTTCTTGTAGACCACCTCCGGCACGTCCTCGCTCGAGAGCGCGCGGTCAAGACAGCTCTTGTACTTTCTGACCTTCGAGAGGAAAACGTCCTTGTCGACGTTGCCGACATAGGTCGCAGTGATCGTGTTTATAAGACCGATGTAAGCCTCATAGTAAGCCTTGAATACCGCTTTGCGGTTCTTGCGGTCCTTGTCGCGCAGAAGGACGCCGTAGCTGCCGTGCGTGAGCTTGACCGGCTTGCCTCCGATCTTCACGGTCGGGAAGGGAAAATCCGCGTTGTCGATCATCGAGTAGACTTCCTGGAATCCGCCGAATACCCGCGCGCCCTGCGACAGAACCTCCTCGGTCTCCTTCGAGAGCACGTGCGGCTTCTCGTTGATTATCTGACGGAGCGTGTAGTCATAGTCGGCGAGCTTCGGATCAGCCGCGAACGAACGGAGACGCTCTTCGGAGAGCGCGGTCAGCTCGGGCGTGATGAAAGCCGTGTTGCCCGAGAGCTTCATGCTGAGCATGTCGACTCTGGTAAGGAGCGCCGTGAAGGTCGAGTCACGCGTGTCCTCGTCGTGGCGCATGTAGGCGTATACCTCGAGCTGACTCAGGTCGAGCACAACGCGGTTGAGCGCTTCAAGGCACTCATAGAGGACGTCGACATTGTTGAGTCTGCCCTCGTACTTCGAGAAATCGAGCTTGGTCTCAAGCTCGGCGTAGGTCTTCTCCCACTCGTCGAGCGACGCGAATATATCCTCGGTGCGCCATTTGCGGCTCTCCGGGACTTCAGAACGGTTAAGGGACATCGGTTTATACCTCCGGAAAATTTTATTTGTCTCTATTATACCACAAAAACGCGCCGATTGCAATGGTTTTATGTAAATTCTACGCGCTTTTTCAGCCTGAACGGGAACATTTTTTTAAGAAGCAACGTCTAAGAATGTAAAATAAACATTTCCGGAGGATCAAAATGAAAAAACTGATTGCGCTTCTTATCCTCGCGTTCACGGTTATTCTGATCTCCTGCGGTGAAAAAGCACCTGAGCTCTCTCGCGCTGACTGCGTTTTCAGGCTGACAAGGCTTGATGAAGCGCCGGAAGCGCTCTCGGGCAGAGTCGCTTTCGATGGTGGAACACTGACGCTCTCGGATAACCGGCTTCTGCTCGAAAAAGACGGCGAAGTTACTGAACGCTGCGCCGACCTGACGTCGCTTTTCGACAAGCCTGTGAAAAGAGTGAATTCGCTCGCGGTTTCGGATGGAAGGATATTTCTCTGCGCCGACTCAGCGCTCGCGGTCATCGACGGCGAAAAGGTCACGTCGACCGGAATCCCGGGCAGCGACGCGCGGCTGATCGGTTCGGACGACGGCGTTTACCTCTTCCGCGTCGGCGCTGACTACCGCGTGAAGGTCAGCCGCGTCAGCCCTGAGCTGAAATTGGAAGAACTTGAATTACCAGAAGAGAGCGTTTTCGGGCGCGCCGACGTTTTCATGGCGCACGGAAAGATGTATCTATCGACGGCAGATGGTCTTTACTCCTTCGATGGCGGCGAGGCTGAGCTGATCTGCGATTATCTGAATTCCGACATAAATTACCGCGCGGTGCGGTCGCTCTCGGTCGAATCGGATGAGCGGTTCTACTTTTCGGCATATGAGAATGATGAGCTCAGATATTTTGTGTGCGACCGGCTCGACGAGTCGGAAGTGCCGCTGAAATATATTATAAATGTCGCTGGCTCTGGCGCGTCGGACGAACTGCGGACGGCGATACTCGATTTCAACCGCTTGAGCGAAAATTACCGCGCCGTGCTGTCCGATTATTCGCGCTTTGACACCTATGAAGACCCGACTCGCGGCTCGATGAAGCTCAGGTACGACATCGTCGCCGGAAATATTCCAGACGTGATGATCTTCACCGAGGCGGACGAACGCTTTGGCTGGAAGAACAGCTACATGAAGGCGAAGATGTTCGCCGACCTCTACGGATACATCGACGCCGACCCGGAGCTTTCGCGCGGCGACTTCATCGACGCGGTGACGAAGAACAACGAGAGGAGCGGTAAACTCTACGAGCTCGCGACAAATGTGAGTATCATGTCGATGACCGGAAATGGCGGTAAATACACGCTGAAATCGCTGCTTGACGAGACAGAGAAGAGCGGTGACGCGCCGTTTTCTGGCGGCGGTGATTACCGGCTCTGGCAGCTTCTGTCGCTCTCACTGAAGGAA